>JADGHK010000155.1 GCA_019686145.1 Bryobacteraceae bacterium
GCTCAGTTCCGGTCTTTCATCGACCCGTTCATCATCCTTCTCGCCCTGCCGCCGGGTGTCACCGGCGTGCTGCTGACCTTGTGGCTGACGGGCACGACCCTGAACGTGATGTCGTTGATGGGAGTTCTGATGCTTGCCGGAGTCGCCGTCTCGAACAGCATCCTGATCGTTGAATTTGCGCGCCACCTCATCAGCGAAGGCGGGGCGATCGCTGAGAGCATCGTGACGGCGTGCCGCGTCAGGCTCCGGCCGGTGCTGATGACCTCGCTGGCAACGGTCATCGGCCTTTTGCCGATGGCGATGAAGATTGGCGAAGGCAGCGAGGCCTATGCGCCGCTCGCCCGGGCCTTGATTGGCGGCCTCACGGTATCAGTTGCCTGCACCGTCTTCATCGTCCCGGCCGGATTTTATCTGGTGCATCGAAAGCGGAATGCCGCGGTTGCGTGATTCGAGCGCCGCGGCAATGCCGCGTCCCGCTTAGAAGTCCCCGTCTCTGACGTAGGGATGGCTCCAGAGAATCACCTGGAGCAGGACCGACTTCACCCAGGCTTGGTGCATCTTTTCGACCTCCTCCGCGCTGTGCCCCTTCTTGGCGAGGAACGGCTTCAGTGTCGCCGTGATCGGGTAGAGCAACGCCGGAAGATAGCGGTAGTTGATGTGGTCTACCGCGTCGACCTGATCGGTGCGGTTCTTGCCAGTTCGGTGATGCCGGCGTCCAATCTCGTGCTGGTAGTCGAGCCATTGCTGATCGTAATTGGCGGCCGCCGTATCCAGAATCCACTGCGCAAATCGCTGACGTACGGCGTTCAGGTATGCGGGATCAGGCTGGCCGTCCTGCTTTCTGCTGAAGAAGTGGACCAGGTGCGGCTTGGAAGCCACGAATCCATACCAGACATCCAGCACCTGCTCTGTTTGGTCCTTCAACACGTCGTGCGACACGCGCAGCCAGTGCGCATCTTCATCGGTAAACAGAACGGTTTGCTTCAGCAGCTCGAACTCCTGAAGCGTAATCGGGGAAGGGGCCAGTTGGGGCTGGCCATAAGCATAGCCGGGATTGGCAGCAGTATTAGGCATTACTGGCATCTCCTTTCTCCATCTGCGCCTGCTGCGGTAGGTCTTCCGAACAGCGGCGCTGGCTACCCGGCAGGATCTTCAGCCATTCCTGCCAGGCTTCCGATGTTTGCGCGGGCTCGAAGTCCGCGCAGTCAATGCGCAAGCCGACGTCGCCAAAGGCGGCGTCAACAAAATCGCAATGGTGGGGAGCATCGGGGTCCTGGTGGACTCCCGGCCGGAAGAAGCGGCAGTTGACACACATGCGGGCAACCGGGATCCGCCCCCGTTCCTGCAGAGTACGGATCATCTTCACCAGAGCACGGTGGAAAACAACCTGCTCCTCCGGTAAGAGAGTTCCAATGGCCTCGACCAGAAAGTCCGGCCAGGCAGCCGTTTTCACAGCTTGCGCCCGTCCTGCCCGCGTCAGTTGAATGGACAGCGCCCGGGCATCGTCGGCAGCGCGCTTCTTAATCACCAGGCCCTTTTTGACGAGGCTCGAGACCGCATCGCTAACCGTCGCCGGTGTTACGGCAAGCTCCTCGGCAATCTGCCCCAGTCGAAGCGGGCCTCGTGCGAAAAGGACGGAGAGAATCTGTGCCTGAGCCGGCGAGAGGCGCTGTCTGGCCGCCTCGTTCCAACCGTTCGTCTTGATAGCAAGCCCGACCTTATTCAAACCCTGCACGATCCGCAGGTGAAGGTCTGCCGACATTATTTAGGACTCCTAACTAATAATACTGGCGCACCATCGTCTGATCAAGAGAAAAGTGAGAGAGAGGAGTGTGGTTACTGTTTGTCGACCTGCCGTTCATGCTTCGAACCGATACAAGGATCCAGTTCCATTTAAAAAAGCCAGCAGAAGAAAAGGAGAAAGGTACGCCATGTGAAATGGAACCTTGTCTTGCTTCCCCGAACGATCGGGTAATGCGCAGCGGAACCGCTTCAGCACATTTCCGGCAGGCGACAAGTGGAGAAGCAGCGGAGCACTGGGATTGACAGGACCAGGAATACAAAGAAGATTTCCCCGCTGGTCATTGGTGGAAGCGTGAAGAACTCGAGGAACGGCCGGGCGTGACGGCTGCGACGAACTCGCGGCAAATTTCCTGACCGCTTCGATATACTCTCTGCCCTTTTGAAGCGCCAGTTCCACCACCGGATCCTGAAGTTTCCCGTAACTGACAGTGCCCTTTGAAACGTCGACAAGAGCAATCCGGCCCATAGTGTGGTCCAGAATGCCAACCTCATTCGGCCCGGCAGGCTCCATTGACACCATCAGCATCGTTGGCACAAAGCCCTCGGTGATAGCCACAGGCCTCAGAACGTTGGGAATTCCTCTCTTCTCCCCAGAGCCGCTGAGACCGGTAATCTCGACAGATCCATTTCCGTGATAGGCAACAAATTTGTCGTTGATAACACAGGAAGCAACTGGCGTTGCGGAACCAATCAGTGTCGTACCGACTAACGTCCCGCTGTGATCAAAGCAGAAACAGGAGACTTCATTTCTGGAGGGCTCGGTACCAACGACGACACACCCTCCAGAGGGAGTCGCGCGGATTTGAGAATAGTGACGGCCGGCCGGAAGATCCTGAGTAAACCTGCTCTGGCCCCCCCGGCCGCCAGCATGACACCCGGTACCGACCCTTATCCGCTTTGTCTCGATGAAGGCCGAACCAAGCACCGGAACCGGCCGAGATACCCAGGAGAAGTTCTTGCGGGAAAGCGGCGATATCGATTGACCGGTCCGTTTCTTCTTGCGCGTCACAGGGCGCCCCGTGTGAGAGCAGGAAGCGCAAGACAAACCAGAAAGCGCCTTCGGTTGACACCCGAGCGCTCTTTCAATACGTCATAGTCGCCCGACGTCATCCAGTACCCCCCAACCGATTGTAGCCCTGTCTTTCTGTCAAGACGAGAAGCAGAGGTCCTGCCTCCCCGCTTCCAGGGAGGCAGGGCTGCCACGAGAGGGAGTTCCCTTCAGCGCCCGGCTACTTGGAGTTGGAACTGCTGTTTCCGCCCGCGGGATTCGTAATACGCGGTAGCTGGCCCGTACTCCGCTGAAGCAACGGATTCGTCGAGGGCACTGCCCAGCGGATCGCGTGGAGAGTGGATTCGCAGGGGACGGGGAGCGATCGCCTTCGCCAGATCCGGCAGATCGAATTCCGACAGCACGCCAGGAACGACGATGCCGATCATATCGCGATGCGTCCGGCTTCGCACTACCGCCATGTACGAAGCTACTGCATCGTGCAGGTCTGCGGAAGCGATGCGGGGCTCGAGCGCGGCCGCATACAAAGCCACAACGCCGCCATTGCCCGCGCCGATGATCGAAATCTTCGATGCGTCGATCTCCTTTCGAGTCCGAAGGTAGTCGAATGCACGCAGGACATCGAACACCTGCATGCCGATGAGCGGCCGGCCGAGAAGCAGCGCGCGCTGAGCGAGCTGCCAATCCGGGGAGTATCCGGAGGCGCCCTTCGCCGGGGCGCTCTCTCCCCAACCGCGAGGGTCGATCGCGAGCACTGCGGTTCCGCCTTTCACAAGCTCCGCCACCCGGTCGGCAGCTTCCGCTTTTCCTCGCTGGTCGATCACGATCGCGGCCGCGAACTTCCGCTTACCGGCCGGAAGGGTCAAGACGCCGGGCACCCTCAGATTCGGCTCCGTCTGAATCAGCAGCTTCAGAACGCGGCTGCCGTCGGCCTCCTGCTGCGAAGACACTTCGGTCACAGACGGAACACCCGAGCGCGGCCGCAGATGGATCGCCTTCGACACGCTTTGCCTCAACTGCGCGGGAGACAACCGGAGCGCTTTGCGGGAAGCGAACTGTTTCTCAGCCAGACTCCGATTGATGGAGTGCACGGTTTCACCACCAAGCGATGTCGCCACCTGGCCAGTCTTTGTTGCGTTGAGGTTCTCTTCAGGCTCGGGCGCGATCTCTGGCTCCGCACCATCGACTTCGCGCCCTTGCAGCCACTTCTCCAGCCAGCGGTAGGTTGCCTCGCGGCGCGGCTTATGCCAGCCGTGCTCATCGTCGTACTCAAAATAGCCGGCCCGATCCTCCGCGCCCAGAATGCCAAACACGCGCTTCACTTCAGCGTACGTCTCGCGTGCTCCGTGGATCGGAAAGTAGTCCCGAATTCCGGTCAGCATCGTCACAGGCTTCGGAGCCATGCCAATCATGAAGTCGCCGAAATCGAGACCGGCGGCGATGAAGCCTGGGAAATCCTGTTCGGCATCCTGAGGGCCGGGCCCCTGCCACAGCTCTTCCCATCGCGTCATGTAGCAGGAGATGACGCCGGCTGCGAGCCGAGGCTCAACCACGCCCAGATACGCAGACTGCGTTCCGCCACCGGAATTGCCCGCGACAGCGATGCGCTTCGGATCCACGTCGGATCGAGTCAGCAGGTAGTCGACGGCGCGGATCGCATCCCAGATCTCATAGCGCGCAAAGGTCGTTCCGGTGAGAAGGCACTGCGTTCCCGCCATGTCGTGCTGCCGCGTGCCAAGCGGCACAAACGACTTCCCCGTCTCGCGGTCGAAGTATTCGCTGCGTTCCCCTTGTCCGGGAGGGTCGAAGGCGAGCACCAGGAATCCGCGTTTCACCATCCCGATCCACGCGTACTGGTAAGTCGCAATAGCCTTGCCGGTGACGCTATGTCCTGCGGTGCCGACGACGGCGGGGAACGGCGGCTTGGCATTGAGCGGAACGTAGACGTTCGCCGTCACGTAGAAATTCGGCATGCTCTCGAAGACGAGATGCTCGACCCGGTAGCCATCGCGGGAGAAGCTTCCGGTGATCCGCGCATTGAGCGGGGTCTTTTCGGGGAAGGGGCCGAGAGCCTGCGTAAGCCAGTTCTGCACGTACTGCCGGCGTTCCGCCACCTGCTCCTGAGTGCGCAGAGCGGAAACTTTCTCCCTGCGGGCGTTCCAGTGTTTCCGCGCCTCGCCGAGGAGGTACTCGCTCAGCTCCTTCCGCAACTGATCGCCAGCAACGACGCGGAGATCGGCGGCTGCCGCAAAGGCAGCCGCCGTGAGGAACACGAGGAAAGTACGTCGCAACAGTAGCTCCTGCATCGCGTTCGACCGAAACTGTCTTTATAAGGCAGGAAAGGCCCCGGCGCAAACCCAGGCTGAGCGTCAGATCGTCGGCGCCCGCAACCGCTACCGGTGCGAGCGCCTCGACGGCGGAAGGATCAGAATTCCAGGCGGAGAGAAACTTGTCCGGTCCTTCCACCTCCGAAATCGACACCCCGAGATCCGGTGATCCGGCCGAAGCTGCTATCGGCAATGTTAAGGTTCGGATCGCCGAGGTTCGTCCAATTGGGAAGGTTCGTAAAGCTTCCCTCAAGACGAAGGCTCACGCCTTCCAGCAAAGTGAACCTCTTGCCCATGCCGACGTTCCAGGCAAAGGTACCCGGACCGGTGAACAGGCCGACGCCAGCATTGCCGAAGCGTCCGATCGGCGCCGGATCGCGGCCCGGGACCACGCCAACACGGCAGTCGAACGCGAGCGGGGATCCGGGGGTACGGCCTGGGCACACGAAAGCATTGCGATCAAGCCACGCATCCCGTGTCGGGTTTGACACAGTGCCATCGGAGGTTCCCGCAACATCCGGGCGTTGGGCTCCCCGGCTGGGAGCGTTCGTACCCGAGGGATCGCCCCCGGAGAAGATTGGGGTAAGAAACGGCCCGGACTGCAGTGTCAAAATGCTCGACAACTGCCAGCCCCCGAGTACCAGATCTACCGCCCGTCCTGCGTTGGACAGAAACCGGCGACCGCGTCCGAAGGGCAGCTCGAAGACCATCGTATTGACGAACCGGTGCCGGCGGGTGGCGTAGACGTTCCCTCGATCCGCCCGGCGGTTAAGTGAATTCGTAACGCGCCCGCCGCCCGTCTCTCCCGCATAACCCGAGGGCGCTGGTCCGGCATTGTCGGCGAGATGCTTCGCGAGGGTGTACGCGGCCGTGTAGGTGAACCCGCGGGCAAAGCGCCGGTTCAGGTCGAGTTGGAGCGAGTTATAGATGGAGTTCGCGCCAGCATCCCGGCTGAAGATCAAGCCAAAGTTGGGGAACGGCCGCTCGAGATTGGACCGCTGCGAGAAGAACGTCGTAGATGGAGCCATCTGGTTGATGTCCGGCGCCCATGGAAGCTGATACGAACGGTTGCCGATGTAGGAAATTCGCAGCCCCGTATTCTGATCCAGTTCGCGATCAATAGAGAAGGCCCATTGCAGCATCTGCGGCGGCTTGAAGTCGATTTGATTCGCCGTACGGAACTCGAACGTTCC
>JADGHK010000156.1 GCA_019686145.1 Bryobacteraceae bacterium
TCGCTCCCTGAGCCACCCAGTCGCGAAGAGTCGCGATTTCCTTCTCTGTCAGGCTCAGCCCTGACCACACAGGCGGCATCTTCCGGGCCTTATCGGTCGCCGTAATCCGCCGGATGAGCTCGCTTGCTTCAGGATTTCCAGGGACTAGCGCACGCCGTCCTCCGCCGAGATCCGCCTTCGCTCGTTCTTCAGAATCGAGCCGCAATGGAATCTTCTTCGCAGCCGCATCTGTGCCATGACAGTGATAGCACTTGTCGGAGAGGATGGGACGAATGTCGCGATTAAACTGAAGCTCGGCTGCCACTGAGGGAGAGAGGAGGGCGGTCAACAGAAAGAGAGCACAACGGCGATGCATGGGTTCAAACGCTCTAGCCGTAGATTCTATACCCTTTTTCCGGTTGCGGGAGTTTTGAACCTCGCCGGTTCTGTCATTCGGAAAACACACCGGCGAGGCAAGACCGGTTAAGGATCGAATGACCCGGCAGGTTGGTAGAAGCTTACAGGGTGACCGATGACGGGATTAGCGGAGGCGCTTGAGCTCCTCCACCACGGCTGCAAGGCCTTTCTTCCGATACAGCTCGGTAAGACGCTGCTCCTCCGGGGATGGAGCGAGAGCGCGTTGCAGACGGGGGTGTGCGAGTTCGGAACGGGTGGGAATCCACAAGTGTCCATCCGCAAACTCGACGCTGGCGACAAAACCGGTCATGCTCTGCACAGGGACCGGCGAATTCGACCGCTCAGAGAACCGCAGCGCCGCCTTCTGCGCAATCTGCGAATGCTCTCCCGGGCCAAGAACCAGATCTGACGGCACGGACCCGCCCATGAACTCGCGGCCGCTGCGATCACGAATCAGCCATCCAAGCTCCAGGTGGCGAACGACGCGGTCGGACTTGTTCTGGACTTCGATGACAGGGGCCCGGGCTTCGTTTCCAGCCACGCGCGCCACTCCGCCGAGAACCTCAACAGGGGCATCCGGAAAGCTGACGAACGCGATCTTTATCTCGCGCTCGGGCTCTGTGTTGGTGCTTCGTCCGGAACGGGCAAACTTCACGTCGATGCGAGGACGCTCGCTCTGCCGGGCGATGCTGGCCAGCAGTTCCTTGCGCAGCCCTTCCGGTCCCTCCGACTCCAGCCGCGAAAGGAAGTAGCGGCGGTCCCGGCGCGCCTCCAGCTCCCACTGCGTCATTGCGCGGCGGGAATTCAGGCGGTTGGGACCGTAGAATGTCAGGTCATCAAACAGAACCCCGTCGAGCGACACCCGAACCAGCGGACCGTTGCCTTGCGCAAGAGGACGCAGCAGGCGCAAGTCGATTCGAACGGGGAATGTCTCGCCGGGAGGGACAGAGAGGCTCGGCACGATCACAGACGCTTTACCGCCGGGCGTCACTTCCTGCGCCGTCACCAGTAAAGCAGCGCCGCGGATCTGCTGCGATCCCGAGTTCCGCAAGGTGAGGAGCGTCCGCAGATCCAGCATCATCGCGCCGCCGCGCGCTTCCGCGCGGGACTGGCCCATATCCACAGACACGACCGTGACCGGAGAGTCTTTTGGCAGATCGATATGAAAGTTGCTTCCAGCCTTCAGGGCCGGGGTCTGCGCATCAGCGGAGACAACGACCGCAAGCGCCGGAAGAAGGAGAAATAGCAGACCCTTACTCCGCATAGAGGTTCTGAATGGTAACCTGTCCGCTCTCCGAATCCACATAGCGTGCGCGGACGGAACCTTCAAAATCGACCAGATACGTAACGTTTTCCGCTCCAGGGTGCACGAGCGTAAGGCTGAACGCTCCTTCTCTCAATTCAATCGCGCCATCCGCCGCACCCAGGACGACTCCGGTTTCGGCAACTTCCTCCTTTGAAACAGGACTCGGAAGATGAAGCCACCACCCGGATACGATGACAAGAGTCAATGCTCCCAGAGCCACGGCCGGCCGCCATCCCAGGCGAAGCGGAGGGGCCTGCGGCTGTGCAACGATCTCACCGGCGTCAAGGCCAAGGCGTATGTTGGCCTTCATCTCGGCGGCAAGGCGGCTCCAATTCACGCCCTGCGGAATTCTCCCGCCACCGCGCCGCAAACCTTCCCTGGCGGCACAGAAAGAAGCCACTTCCTCGCGACAACGCCCGCATCTGCTGAGGTGGCGCTGGATCTGCCACCGGCGCAAGCGGCCCGTCTCGCCGCCCGCATATAAAGCAAGGTCTACATCGCTCGGATGAGTCATGCCTTCCTTCTTTCCAGGTAGCGCCGGAACTTGATGCGCGCGTTGGCGATGTGCGACCGGACGGTGGCTTTCGAGCAATTCAGTCGGCGTGCTACCTCTTCGGCCGGCAGACCCTCGACGTCCCGGAGCACAAGCGCCACGCGCTCCCGTTCAGTCAACTGGCGTAATCCGTCCTCGAGATACTCCTGGCGCTCTGCGTTCAGCATCAGTTGCTCAGGACTCTCCAGAGGCGACGACCGGAAGGGTTCTGTCGTCTCTTCGATCTCACAGAAGTTGACGCGGCTGTGACGGCGGAGAAAATCGATCGCCGTATTGCTGGCGATGCGCGACAGCCAGTGGGCGGCCTTGTCCAGATCGCGGAGTTGATCCTTGTGCTGGAGAGCCTTGATGAATGCTTCCTGGGTCAGATCCTGGGCATCGTCGACGTTGCCGACCAGGCGGTAGATCAGCAGGAAGATCCGCCGGAGGTTATCCTCTATAAAGCGGCTTTGACGCTCCCGGGCTTCCTCGGCGATCGCAGCCGTTCCACTCGAGCGTTCCTCTCCGTCAAATGCCGGCTTCCCATGGAAGGAGTCGGTCATGCGTGGCTCCAGTTGAGTCGCGGTCACCATGCGCCTACTAAACAGCATGACGTTGCCGCTTTGAAAACGTGGATAAGAACTTTTAGGCGCTTTCTTTATTCTAGGGGAAGCGACAACTGTCTGGCCAATATCCTCCTACTTCCAGGGTAAGCCCTTTCCTATCCCCGCTCCACCCCTTCAGAACTCAAGAGCTTAGGACCACGGCGGCGGTATCCTGGTAGTATGAGACCCGTTGCCGTAGTCGGGATCGGGAAAACCGCCTTCGGAGCTTTTCCTGACCGTGATTTGCGATCCCTGGCGGTCGAGGCGATCCGGAATTGCCTGGCCGATGCCGGCGCCAGCCCGGGACAGGTCGAGGCCTTCTATCTGGGCAACTTCGCAGGCCCCTCCTTTGCCGGACAAAGCCACCTCGCCCCCTATGTGGCGGCTGCAGCGGGGATCACGGGAATACCGGCTACACGCTGCGAGGCCGCCTGCGCCTCGAGCGGCGCCGCTTTCTTTCAAACCGTCTCCGGTGTCGCTGCCGGATTGTATGACGTCGTGCTTGCAGCAGGCGTCGAAAAGATGACTTCCCAGCCAACGCCCCGAGTGGCGGAGATCCTGGCTTCGGCTGGCGATCTGGGAGGAGAAATCAAGGCAGGGGCCACCTTCCCGGCGCTCTTCGCCATGATCGCCCGGCGCCACATGCACGAGTACGGAACGACCCGAGAACACCTCGCCGCAGTGGCGGTCAAGAACCACGACAACGGATTTCTGAACCCGCAGGCGCATATGCGGAAGCGGATCACGATCGAGCAGGCGCTAGCCGGGAAGCCGGTTGCCGAGCCGCTTACCATCTACGACTGCTCGCTGGTGAGCGACGGAGCCGCCGCCGTCCTGCTTGCCCCGCTCGAGCGCGTCTCTGACTTCGCCGGGAAGGCGGTGCGGATCCTCGGCATTGCCCAAGCCTCGGACCGCGTAGCCCTGGACGAGAAGGACGATATTACAACCTTCCGGGCGGTGAAGGTTTCCGCGGAAAAGGCATACAGAATGGCGGGCGTTGGTCCCGACGACATCCAGATCGCCGAGGTGCACGATTGCTTTACGATCGCTGAAATTGTAGCCATCGAAGACCTGGGCTTCTGCAAGAAGGGCGAAGGCGGACCTTACACGGCCGACGGCTGCACGTTGCGGACCGGGTCCAGGCCGGTGAACACCAGCGGAGGCTTGAAGGCCAAGGGACATCCGGTCGGCGCAACCGGGATCGGCCAGATCTGCGACCTTGTGATTCAGATGCGCGGCGAGGCCGGAGAACGCCAGGTGCCTAAGGCCGAGCTTGCTCTGGCGCAGAACCTGGGAGGCAGCGGAGCCACCGCTGTTGTTACAATTCTGAGCGCGCTATGACGGAACCAGTCGCTCTATCGAACGGAAGGGTCTATACCGAGACGACCGTCTGGTCGCCTCCCGAGAGGTTCGTCAACGATGCGCCGTATCAGCTTGCCATCATTTCCCTCGATAGCGGAGGCAGGATCACCGCCCGGATCGAAGGAGATCGGGTAGCAATTAACGATTTGGTGGAGTTCGTCGAGTACCGCAACGAGATTCCCTACTTCAGGAAGAAACAATGAAACTGGCCGAACGGATGGGCCGGATCAGAAACGAGACGGCCTTCGAAGTCCTGGTGCGCGCGCGAGCGCTGGAAGCGCAAGGACGGAATGTCATCCATCTGGAGATCGGCGAGCCTGATTTCGCCACACCCCAGCACATCGTCGATGCCGCCAAACAGGCGCTCGATGAGGGATGGACACACTACGGGCCCACGCAGGGTCAGCCCGAGCTTCGGGAAGTCATTGCGTCCTATATCTGCCGCACAAGAAAGATCCAGGTGGGGCCGGAGCATGTCTGTGTAGTTCCGGGCGGCAAGCCGATCATTTTCTTCTCGATGCTGGCCCTGCTCGAACCGGGCGACGAGGTGATCTACCCCAACCCCGGCTTCCCCATCTACGAGTCGATGATCCGCTTCCTTGGAGCGAAGCCGGTTCCGATCCCCCTCATCGAACAGCGGGGATTCAGCTTCGATCTGAACATCCTCAAGGAGAAACTCTCGGATCGCACCAGAATGCTGGTGCTGAATTCGCCGCAGAATCCGACCGGGGGCGTTATCCCCGCCGACGATCTCGCTGCCATCGCGGATCTCGTGCGCGACCGCAACCTGATGGTGCTCTCAGACGAGATTTACTCGCGGATTTACTATGGCGGGGCAGCTCCCCTGTCCATCGCAGCCTTGCCGGGGATGCTCGAAAAGACGATCATCCTCGACGGTTTCTCCAAGACCTACGCCATGACGGGGTGGCGGATCGGCTACGGGGTGATGCCGAAGCGGCTCGTAGAGGCAGTGAATCTGCTGATGGTGAATTCGAACTCGTGTACCGCCAGCTTCACCCAGCGTGCCGCAATCGCCGCGCTGAGCGGTCCGCAGGAGCCTGTGGAACGAATGATCGCCGAATTCCGGCGGCGGCGGGATGCGTTTTGTTCAGGACTCAACACGATACCCGGATTCCGGTGCCCCGTTCCTGAGGGCGCTTTCTACGCCTTCCCAAACATCGAGGGCACGGGATGGAAGGCGAAAGCGCTGGCCGACGCCCTGCTGGAAAAAGCAGGAGTGGCGGCGCTTAGCGGGACCTCCTTCGGTGAGTACGGCGAGGGCTATCTGAGGTTCAGTTACGCGAATTCGTTTGAGAACCTGCTGGAGGCCGTCGAGCGTATTCGCGCGTTTATCACCGGTAAGCGCTAAGAGTGGCTTCGCAGGCAAGGCAAGCCCGGCCGCAGGCCGGAGCCGCAAGACTTTGATACCTGCATAATCAGACCGTTCGTCTTCTGCGGGTTGGAGTAAGGCTTGCAGGGTACAATTGAAATGTTCTCGATGGAACGGCTCGCCCGCTGGCTCCCGGATCTGGTGATCATCACCATCGTGATGGCAATGCAGGTTCGCCTGTATCTTTGGGGCATTCGCTCCCGCCGCGTGCAGCAGTCCTTGATGTTGCGGTCCGCGATCATCGCCGGGTTTGCATTGAGCCTCCTCGCCCTGACGCTTTCCATCGCGATGAAGAGTCACATGCTGGCGCACCGTTTCGATACGTGGTGGGTCAGTTGGACTCGGGCGGTGGGTCTCATGCTGGGCACGCTCACCATCGGTTTGTTCATTTCCGTGCTCCTCTGGCGGCGCATTCCCTCCTTTCAACCGGAGCGCCGGGCTCTCCTGCTAACCGCGCGAACGGCGCTCTTCGGCGCCCCTTTCGCCGTGACCGGTTTCGGGGTGTTCGTGGAGAGAAATCGCTTTCACCTGCGTGAGGTTGACCTGCCTGTCCGGGGGCTTCCGCCGGATCTGTCCAATCTGCGCTTGATGCTGATTAGCGACATCCATCTGAGCCCGTTCCTCTCAGAGCGGGAGCTTGCCCGGATCGTAGAAATGGCGAACGAATGTAAGCCTCATATAACATTTGTCACCGGCGACTTAATCTCCAATCCGGGTGATCCGCTCGACGCATGCCTGCG
>JADGHK010000001.1 GCA_019686145.1 Bryobacteraceae bacterium
GCCAGAGATGTAGGCATGGCCGACGTTCAGCTCTGAAACCATCTCGCCCAGGATGTAGTTGAGGTCGGCGCGGTGGCCCACATATTCGAGCAACGGCGCATACTGGCGGCGCAGCGCCTCCCAGTCGTATCCGTGCATATTCGGGACGTAGAAGAAGTCACGATACCGGCGCCAGACTTCGTTGAAGATTTGCGTCCACTCCTGAGAGGGGATTCGGTTGACCGTAAGCCCGGCTGTCGACACCGTCTTTTTGCTCGCGGCGCCGTTCGGCGCGGCATTCATCAGTGTGAAGCCTTGCTGCTGGCGAACCAGAACCTTGCTCCCGTCGAACGAGACCGTGTAGCCTTGAATGTTTTCGGCCAGCACCGTTTCCTTCCGATCCTTGACCGAAAAGATCACGAGCGCCGGGGGCGTCTCCGACGAACGGCCGTAGTAGGGGTTGCCTGATCGGGAATACAGCAGGTGTCCCTTCACGGCAACGAGACTGCCGAAATTTGCCGCCTCCACGGGCACTCGGGCGACGCGTTCTCCCAGCCCGTCGAAGTCGATCTTCACTTCCGGGTTTTTTGCCGGTGGCTTCGCGGCTTCCGGTTTCTTCGCGTCCGCCTCTTTCGCGGCTGGGTTCTCAATGGTGACTTCGTCACTTTCGGGAGGGAACGGATGCTTTACGTCCTTGCGAAGCGCCAGGGCGAAGATAGACCGGTTTCGGGCGCCGGCAAAGTTGAACTCGATCGAACTGATCAGCGGAGCGTACTCACGGTCGCTCAGATAGTACAGGTAGTTGCCTTCCGGGTCCCACGACGGGCTTTGCGCGTTGAACATGGGATCGGTGATCCGGCGGGGCCGGCCCTCCGCGATGCTGTGTATGTAGAGGGACCGGTTTCCGTTTTCGTTTGAAAGGCTGTAGGCGATCCAATTGCTGTCCGGAGACCACTCGTAATCGAGCAGCAGCCCTCGCTTCTCATCCGCAATTTCCGTTACCGACTTATCGTCCAGCTTGAGCAGGTACAGCTTGCCATCCTTGTCGGAGAAGGCGATCCGCTTGCCGTCGGGCGACCACTGCAGGTTGTACCGCATGGCCTTGCCGTTCTTTGTCATCTGCTCCGGCCCGCCGGAGCCGTCCTGGCTGACGATGTAAATCTCCTCTTCGCCTGACATGTCGGAAAGGAAGGCAACCTTGCTGCCGTCAGGAGACCAGGCGGGATGCTTATCATGCGCGCCTGAGGAGCGGGTCAGGTTTCGCGGAGTGCCCTTTTCAATCGGAGCGGTGAAAATGTCGCCGCGAGCGACGAAGAGCGCCCGCTCGCCCTTCGGGCTCAGACCGAAACCGGTAACCTGATTGCCCACGTTGATCAGCGAAGGCCGGGATGCCAGGCCGTCATAGGGGACATTGATTTGGATACGGTGGGGCTTGCTCCCTGCCTTCGTAGAGACGACGTGAATCTCGCCGTTCAGTTCGTAGACGATCTGATCCTTATCCCCCTTACTCGGCCAGCGGACGTCCCAGTCCTTGTAGTCTGTGAGCGCGCGCGTCTTCTTTGACGATGGATCGTACTCGTACAGATTCAACGTGCCGGTCCTGTCGCTTGCGAAGTAAATCTTCGAGCCGATCCACATCGGATCCCGCTCCGTTCTCGGACTGTTCGCAATCGGCTCGAGTTCGGCCGTCTTCAAGTGGAAGATGAAGAGATCCTGCGCCCAGCCTCCCTGATAGCGCTTCCAGGTCCGGAAGTCGCGGAAGAGCGGTGAATAGATGGCGCGCTCGCCGTCTGGCGAAAAATCTCCCGCTCCTGCCGTCGGCATGGGCAGAGCTTTGGGCAATCCTCCGGTTACGGGCACCGTGTACAGGCGGGAATCTCCGGGATGCCAGCCATCGCGTGTCGAGCGAAAGATGACGGACTTTCCGTCGGGTGTCCAGCCGTAGACCTGGTTGTCATAGCCCCACCGGTCCGGCATGGGGCCACGTGCCGGATACCACGTCAATTGTTTGGGAACGCCGCCGGCTGAAGGGATGACGTAAACCTGCTCGTCGCCGTCGTACTGCCCTGTGAAGGCAATCCACTGCCCGTCCGGCGAGAATTTGGCAAACAGCTCCAGCCCGGGATGAGCCGTCAGGCGTGCTGCTGTCCCGCCGGACGAAGGCGCCGTCCAGAGGTCCCCGGCGTAGGTGAAAACGACCCTGTCGCCGTGAATGTCAGGGAATCGAAGGAGTTTCGTCTGCGCCCACGCGGGAAAGGCAAGGGCGGCCATGAAGACGGCAAGCGAGCGAGGAATTGAAAGTCTCATACGAAGGCTGAGATTGAGCGAGCCCTTCCGGGCAAGTGTAATCTTGGACGTACGGGCGGACGGGTTCGTTAGCAGCCGCCTTCCCGCCCGCTTACAGCAGGTCTTCGCGCCCGCGCTTTTCGAGCATTTTTACAAGCTCGCCAACCTGTTGCGCCCTTGACCGGTCCGCGACGAGGAGGGCGTCGGGCGTGTCGACAATGACAAGATCGCGCACGCCGAGCAGCGCTACCAGGCGATCCTTGGCGTCAACGTAATTGTTGGCGCTGTCGATGTAGAGCATCTCGCCTCGGGCCGCATTTCCGGACGCGTCCCGCTTCATCAGCTCGTAGACCGCATTCCAGCTCCCGACATCGTTCCAGCCGATATCGTCGGCCGCGAGGCCTACCACATTGCTGGCCTTTTCCAGCACGGCGTAATCGACGGAAATATTCTCGCAATGCGGGAACGCTTCAGCGACGGCACTGCCGAACTTCCGGCTGTTGAATGGGGGCAGAGCAGCGAGCAACGTCGCGGTGCGGGGTAAATGCTGGCGCAACGCATCGAGGTAAACGGAGGCGCGCCAGAAGAACATTCCCGCGTTCCAGTAGAAATTGCCGGCCTCGAAGAATTGCTTCGCCACTTCCTGGCTGGGCTTCTCGCGGAAGCGCAGAACCGGAGAGGGCGTCAGGCTTCCGGGCTGAATGTCTGTGGGGAACTCGATGTATCCGTAGCCGGTCTCGGGCCACCGCGGCTGGATGCCTAGAACGGCGATCTGACCCTTCTCCGCCGCCTGAAAAGCCGGCTTCAGGAGCCGCACGTAGCGCTTCGGCTTCTCGATCCAGTGGTCGGCCGGAAAGACGCCCATGACGGCGTCAGGGTCGATGGAACTCAGAATGTGCGCCGCAAGGCCAATTGCAGGGGCTGTGTTGCGCTGCGCAGGCTCGGCAAGGATCTGCCGCTTGGGCACGGCGGGGAGCTGGCGCACAATCTGGTCCCGTAGATAGTCATTTGTGAGTATCCAGAGGCGCTCAGGCGGAATCAGCGGCGACAGCCGTTCTACGGTTTGTTGAATCAGGGAGCCGCTTCCCAGGAAATCGAGAACTTGCTTTGCGCTTCGCTTACGGCTGCGGGGCCAAAATCGCGTACCTCGCCCGCCAGCCAGAATCAGGCCGTAGTAGTGGTTTGTGGGCATGAGCTTATGCAAGAAGGAAGCGCTGGTGGCCGCTCCCTGTCAGAACTGCATCGTATCCACTACAAATCTACATCGAATCGAAGCGATGCCAAAATCGCTCACTTCAAGTCATAGCCGCGAATGAGTTGGAAGGTGCGTTCCCAGCGTGTCTTCGTGAAGAAGTTGCGGGCAAGGTCGAGCAGATGATCGAGGCTGATGAAAGAGCCCGTCAGCCGCTCCGTGGTCGCATCATAGGACCAGTAGATGATCAGAGGCTTGCCGATGATGTTGGCGCGCGGCACGAAGCCCCAGTAGCGGCTGTCGAGTGACGAATCGCGATTGTCGCCAAGGGCGAAGTAGTGGTCCGGAGGAACGACCACTTCTCCGTTGACGACATGCTTCTCGAGCATTTCGAGCGCCCCTTCGTCGACGCGCATGTTCGGCTCGCCGGGGAAGTTATCGCGGTAGGAGTCAATGTAGTCGAGCTTGTGGTACTTATAGGGCTCCACCAGCTTCTTCCCGTTCAGGTAGACCTCCTTGTTGACAATCCGGATACGATCGCCAGGCACGCCGATCACGCGTTTGACAAACGTCTGACGGATGTCAACCGGATAACGAAAAACGATGATGTCGCCGCGTTTGACGGGAGTGTAGGGCAGTATGTACTTGCTGATCGGTCCCGGCGGGGCATACGCAAGCTTATCCACCAGGAGGTGGTCGCCGATCAGGAGAGTGTCTTCCATTGATCCGGTAGGGATCACGAACGCCTGCACGAGCGTCGTTGTGCCGAACAGCAGCAGGAGGATTGTCACTGTCCACTCGGCAATGGTGCCTCGCGCTGTCTCGGCCGCCTTTCGCCCTTTCTCCCCGGTCTTACTCTCCGGTACAGTCAGTTTTTGCTGGTCCACGAAGTCCCTCTGTTTGTCGCTATTAATATATTCTGGCACAGGCTGCCCGGCTACTCGCCGGAGAAGCGCCGGAGCCTGAAAATCTCCCCCAGGGCAATATACAGATTCACCACACCCAGGCCCGTGAGGGCGCCGCGGAACTCAGGCCGCATCCACATCGAGTCGATCCAGGGATGGATCGAGCGGATGTAGTTGGAGCCCCAGTTGTCGAGCCACGGGAACATCACGAGAAACGCGCCGAGCTCGAAGCACAGCACCGCAAACAGGAGCGCCGAGAACTTGTGGTACCAGCGGTAGTGCTTTGCAGCTTCTCTCTCATGAACGCTATTCAACCGGTACTCCTTTGCGCAGCGGCGCTGTCCTCGGGGAACGGCAGGGTGAGCTGTGGTCTGGCTTCCGCGAGCAGGAACCGGAAGGCGAGGCGGACCGGCTCAAAGCTGAAACGGTGAAGCGGGGTTGGGCCGAACCGCGCGAGCGCCTCCAAATGCTCCGGTGTGGAGTAGCCCTTGTTGCGAGCCAGGCCATAAGCGGGAAACTCGAGATCCCAGGCGCGGAGGCAGGCATCCCGGGCCACTTTGGCGAGGATCGAGGCTGCGGCGATACACTGCACCTTCACGTCGCCGTGAATGATCGACTGCTGGGGAAGGCCGATATCGAGCCGGACCGCATCGAGGAGCAGGTAGTCGCATGGCGGATCCAGCTTTTCGACGGCGCGCCGCATGGCACGAAGGGACGCCTGGTAGATGTTAACACGGTCGATTTCGGCGGCATCGCTGCATCCGATGGCCCACGCCACTGCTCTCTCCCGAATCCGCTGCGCCAGCGCTTCGCGGCGCGCGGCATCGAGCAGCTTGCTGTCTCGAAGACCCCGGATCGGCCGGTCCGGAGAGAGGACCACGGCGGCGGCAAACACAGGGCCGAACAGAGATCCGCGGCCCGCCTCGTCGACCCCGGCGACGGCTTGATAACCCCGGGCGCGACACTCCCGTTCCAGTTTTCCTTCGCACCGGAACGGGGATGCGCGCTGAGGCAACTTTGAAACTACTCCCGCTCTTTCAGACGGGCGGCCTTACCTTTCAACTGGCGCAGGTAGTACAGTTTTGCGCGCCGGACCTTGCCTGTACGAACGACGTCGATGTGGTCGATGACGGGAGCATGGATTGGGAAGATTCGCTCGACGCCCTGTCCGAAGCTGATCTTGCGGACGGTGATGGTCTCTCCCATCCCTGTGTTGTTACGTGCGATGACGGTGCCTTCAAACGCCTGCAGACGTTCCTTATCACCCTCTCGAATCTTTACATGGACCCGAATGGTATCGCCCGGCCGGAACTCGGGGATATCATTTCGTTTGCTTTTGTTGATCACCTTCGTCAACAGTGCGTTAGTCATTGCAACACTTCCTTCTTGTCAGATTCCGTTGGAACCGGGGCGCCCGCTTCGGGCTCCACCTTCCGGCGCCGCCGCTTCTTCGGCGGCTCTTCCGGCGGTAAATGCTCCGCCAAGTCAGGACGCAAGCGGATCGTCTTTTCCCGGGCCGCCTGCCGCCGCCACTTCCGAATCTCCTCGTGATTCCCGTTGAGGAGCACCTCCGGCACCTTCCACCCCCGGAAGTTCGCCGGACGCGTGTAGTGCGGGCAATCGAGCATCTTCTCCCCCGGAGCGCTGAACGACTCCTGGATTGCCGATGCCTCATTGCCCAGGACACCCGGCAACAACCTGGCGACACAATCGATGACCACCGCGGCCGCCAGTTCGCCGCCGCTCAGCACAAAATCGCCGATGGACAGCTCTTCATCGGCGAGATGCTCGGCGACCCGCTCGTCAACGCCCTCGTACCGGCCGCAGATCAGCAGAAGCTCGCGATACTTGCTCAGGCGCCGCGCCGCTTCCTGGTCAAAAACCGGCCCCTGGGCCGAGAGCAGGATCACCCGCTGCTCAGGAGTACGCTGGGGCCAGATCGATTCGACAGCGTCGAAAATCGGCCCCGGCTTCAGCACCATGCCTTCGCCGCCGCCAAACGGCCTGTCGTCCACCGTCCTGTGCCGGTCCGAAGTCCAGTCCCTCAGGTTATGAACATGGATCTTCAGGATTCCAGCCCCGGCCGCCTTCGCCACCACGCCATGCTCGAACGGTCCCCGAAAGAACTCGGGGAAGATTGTCAGCACGTGGAAGATCATTCCTTACGGCCCAGGCGGCCGATTCAACTCCTTCAAGCCTTCCGGCAGATCCACGACGATCCGCTTAGCGGCAACGTCGATTTCGACGCATATCTCCCGGACTAGCGGGATGAGAAGTTCGCCGTGGCCCTTCCTTTCAGGCTCTTCTACCTGCAGCAGCACGGGACCACCGTACTCCAGCCAGTCCGTCACTCGGCCTAGCGATTCCTCCGTCTCCCTTTCAAAGACCTCACAGCCGATGATATCGGATTGATAATACTCACCTTCGGGAAGGACGGGACGCTCGGAGAGCGGAATACACACATCCGCCCCCTGCAGCGGCTCGGCATCGCGAATCGTATCGATGCCGCGAAACTTGAAAATCAGCCGCCCCTGATGCCACCAGACCCGTTCCACTTCGAAGGGACTTTCGCCTAGAGGCTGCCCGTCCCTTCCGAAGAGGAACACATGTCTGAGCTCCTGGTACCGGTCTTCGCGGCTACTGAATCCCCTCGCAAATAACTCGCCGCGCAGACCCCGCGTTTTCCCGAGACGCGCAACAGCGACCCACTCTTCCCGGTCCGTCGAGCCGGTCAACCGTTCCGTTTACTCCAAAATCTCCAGCGTAAAGCGCCGATTCAACTTCATTCCGGCTGCTCCAAGCAGCGTCCGGATGGATCGTGCCGTCCTGCCCTGCTTCCCGATGACTTTCCCCAGATCGCTTGGCGCGACTTTCAGCTCCAGGACGGTGACCTGCTCTCCTTGAACCTCACGAACGCTGACTTCTTCCGGGATGTCAACGAGAGCTTTCGCGATGTCTTCTACTAGTTCCTTCATCCCTGCCATCCCTGGACCTCCTGCTCACTGCAACGATGATACCAAAGCCATCACCGCAGCCGTGTAGCGGGTCTCAGGCGGCAGGCTGCTGTTGAGGGGCCTGGTTTGCCTTGAGGAGGCGGGCAACCGTATCGGATAACTGCGCACCGCGCTTCAGCCAGTGCTGAATCCGCTCGTGCTCCAGCTTCACCTGCGCGGGCTGTGCAACCGGGTTATAGTAACCCACCACTTCTACCGCCCGGCTATCGCGGGCACGCTCTTTCTCAATCACCACCACTCGGTAGGTCGGCTTCTTCTTTGCGCCGAACCGAGCCAGTCGAATCATCAACATTCCGCTTTTACTCCTGTCAAATCCAATGCTTCCTACGGCGCTCCGAAACTGCCGAAATTGGGCAGTTTCCACTTGCCCAGCTTCTTGCCGAGCATTCCACCGGAAAATGTTTTCATCATCTTGCGCGCTTGCGCGTATTGCTTCAGCAGGTTATTGACATCCTGCACGCTGGTGCCGCTGCCTTTGGCGATGCGTCTCCGGCGTGAGCCGTTGATAATCATGTGATTTGCGCGTTCCTGCCTGGTCATCGAGTCGATGATCGCCACAACGCGCGTGATCTCTTTCTCATCGACCTTGACGTTCTTCAGATCCTTCAAGGGCCCGATTTGAGGCATCATGCCAAGCAGCCCTTCGAGCGGACCGAGCTTGCGGAGCTGCTTCAGCTGATCGCGAAAGTCCTCAAGTGTGAACTCGTTCTCGATCAGCTTCCGCTGCATCTCCTCGGCCTGCTTCTGGTCGATGGTCTGCTCCACCTTCTCGATCAGGGACAGCACGTCTCCCATGCCGAGAATGCGGGAGGCCGCCCGTTCCGGATGGAACGGCTCCAACGCATCAAACTTTTCGCCGACGCCGACAAACTTCAACGGCTGCCCGGTGACGTGACGAATTGAGAGGGCCGCTCCGCCGCGGGCGTCGCCGTCCATCTTCGTCAGGATCACGCCCGTGATCCCCAGCCGCTTGTGGAACTCATCGGCCGATTTGACGGCGTCCTGGCCGGTCATCGCGTCAGCGACGAACAGGATCTCGGTCGGCTGGAGCGCTTCTTTCAGCTCCTGCAGCTCCGCCATCAGCTCGTCGTCGATATGGAGCCGTCCGGCGGTGTCGACCAGCAGGACATCCCGTCCCGTCTGGACAGCCTCACGCCGGGCCGCCTTGGCCAGATCGAGGGGTTTTTCTTCCCCGGGCGCCCCCTCATAGACCGGCAGCTTGATATCCCGGGCAATCACCGCAAGTTGCTGGCGGGCGGCCGGACGGTATACGTCGACCGAAACCATCAGCGGGCGGTTGCCGTTCTTTGAAAGGTAGCGCGCGAGCTTCCCGGTTGAGGTGGTCTTACCGGAACCCTGTAATCCGACAATCATGATAACTGTCGGCGGGTCATTCGCAAACCGTAGCCGGGACTGGTGGCTCCCAAGTACGCGGATGAGTTCGTCCCGGACAATCTTTACGACCTGCTGGGCAGGAGAAAGGGCGGTAAGCACTTCCTCCCCCATCGCTTTCGTCTTGACGGCTTCGATGAACTGCTTGACGACGCGGAAATGCACGTCGGCCTCAAGCAGCGCGACGCGGATTTCCTTCAGCGCCGCCTCCATATTCTCGGCCGTCAATTTCCCTTCGCCGCGCAGGTTCTTGAAGACCCGCTGCAGCTTCTCGGATAATGTGTCAAACATGATGGGGTTCGGATCGCTCTGAATTACAGGAGAGTTTCCGACGCACTACCGCATGATGGCAGTCTCTTCATTATAGAAAAACCGGGCCGCGATTGCACACGCGCGGAAGACGCCCCCTTTGCCGCATCCCTAAAAAGATTCAAGACGGCGCCTCCTCAACTCGATAAGTGCCTTGAGACATTTTACGTGAGGAGCGATTGATGAATTCTGTGAAAACAGCTGTCCTTGCTGCCCTTCTCGTACTTGGGGCAGGCAGCTCGAAGGCTGAGCTGAGGTTAACCATGGCCGAGGCGACTCAGGCCGCGATCTCTTCTCCCCGTCCCCAATACAGTCCCATTGCGCAAAAGATGAAGGTTTCGGGTGATGTCGTGGTGGAGGCCCGGATTTCTGAAACGGGAACCGTTGAGGATGTGAAGGTGATCAGCGGGAACGCTTTGCTGACGCCGAACGTTGTGAAGACCGTTAAGGATTGGAAATTCAAGCCGTTCCAGGAGAACGGGGCGCCGACCCGGGCGGTGGCAACGCTCAAGTTCAGCTTCAAGATGAATTAGTAGATCGCCCGACTGGAGGATAACGTGAAGAGCAAAGGCGCCCTGGGGCGAGCCCTGAACGGAAGTGTACTGGCTGTACTCGTTCTGGTTACGATTCTCGGAACGAGTTCCATCGTTGTGAGTCGCAATCTCGGCTCGCGCCTCGACGAGGCCATCAACAACACGGCCCGGCAGCAGATGATCGCCGGACAGATCAGCACGGCGGCTGCCGACCTGGTGGCGATCGAGCGAGGGCTCGCCACCGCGACGCTGCTGCAGAAGCCGGAAGCCGCCGAAGCCTTCAAGCGGGACTTCGAGGCTTCCGATGACCTGACGCGCCGGCTTTTGGATGAATTCCTGGGGCTTTCTCTCGCTCCGTCGACGAGATCGCTTGTCGAAGACCTGAAGGCGGACCATGCTGCCGCGGGCCGCATGCACGAGACGATCATCGCCGCAATGCAGCGCCAGGAGATGGACAAAGCTCTCCAGATGCTCGAATCCGGGCTGCTGCCGAAGCTTCAGCAGGTCAGCTCGGGTGCCAAGAAGCTGGTGCAGGAGCAGGGAGAACAACTGAAGCACGTATCGGAGTCGACCGCCTCGACGGAGCTGATCAGCCTGATTGTGACAGTTGGCGTCACGCTCATCTGCCTGGCGATGGGAGGAGTGGCGTTCATGGTCGTGCGCAGAACCACCCGGACGCTGCGCTCTATCAGCACCAGGCTCGCCGACTGCGCCGAACACGTTTCACTCGGCTCGAATCAGATCACTGCTGCGAGCCGGACGCTCGCCGAAGGGGCTGCCCGGCAGGCAGCGTCGCTTGAAGAAACGTCCGCGTCGAGCCAGGAGATGAGCTCGCTCACGCAGCGCAACGCTGAAAGCACGCGCCAGGCGACTGCGCTCATGGATCAGGTCGACGCCGAGGTGAGAAACGCCAACATCACCCTGGAGCAGATGCTTCAGAGCATGAACGAAATCCGCGGTTCGAGCGAGAAGATCGCGAGAATTATCAAAGTCATCGACGAAATCTCGTTCCAGACCAACATCCTCGCGTTGAACGCCGCGGTTGAGGCAGCCAGAGCGGGTGAAGCCGGCATGGGATTCGCCGTGGTTGCAGAAGAAGTTCGCAACCTGGCCGGGCGCTGCGCTACCGCAGCACGCGACACCGCAGCCCTGATCGAGGAATCCATTCAGACATCCGCGACGGGAGCTGAGAAGCTGAACATGATGGCGAGCGCCATTCAGAGCATCACGCGGAGTGCGGAGCGCGTTCGGACGATTGTCCAGCAGGTGAACGCCGGCAGCGAAGAGCAGGCCCGTGGCATCGAGCACGTCGCTTCTGCTCTCAATCAAATCGAGCGCGTGACGCAGCAGAACGCCTCCAGCTCTCAGGAGTCCGCTTCCGCCAGCGAGTCCATGCGAAGCCAGGCGGACAGGCTACTCGAGGTGGTTGGTCAACTCGTTGCGCTCGTGGGTGAGAGCGAAGCAGCGGAAGGGGCCCGAAGAAGGGCTTGAATCTCCGTCGGGATACGATGAGCCGCAGCCGATGCGGCTCATCGCCTAAAGCGGGAGAGAGCTCTTCACCTGCAATTGGTTGTTTACCGCTCGCACTCCCTTCACTTTCTTGGCGAGCTTTTCCGCTTTCTGCCGGGCTTTTTCCTTGTCCACTGTTCCTTTCAGCGTGACAACGCCGTCCTTCACGTCCACCGTAAGCGCTCCGCCCTTTACTTCCGGATCGCTGACTAACCGCTGCCTCACCCTGTCGTAGATTTCATCGTCCGATTTCCCGTCCTGAGCAGAAAGCGCTGATACCGAAGAAAGCGCGATCAGCATAGCCAGGAGGAGAGATAGCAAAAGCTTCATTCTTCCTTCGCCTCAATACCGGCCACGGTGTGCCAGTCCAACTCGTTGAGAAACTCGTTGTTCTCGCGCCAGCCGGGCCGCACTTTCACATACAGTTCGAGAAAGATCTTCCGGCCGAGCAAAGCTTCCATTTCCTGACGGGCCGCAGTGCCAATTTTCTTCAGCATGGCGCCCTTGGCCCCGATCACGATCGCTTTCTGGCCTTCCTTCTCTACATAAATCGTAGCGCTGATTCTGGTAAGCCGGGGTGTTTCTTCCCAGTAGTCGATCAGGACCGCAGCCGAATGCGGCACTTCCTGCCGGGTTTCGTGAAGGACCTTCTCGCGTATCAGCTCCGCGCAGAGAAAACGCTCCGGCTGATCGGTAAGGTAGTCGGAAGGGAAATACTGGGGACCTTCGGGGAGCCGCTCGATCAGCATGGACCGCAGCTCGTCCAACCCCTCCCCGGTTCGCGCTGAAATCGGCAGATACTCTGCGAAGTCGTACAGCTCGCGGTAGCGATCGAAAAGCGGCAGCAATGGGCTCTTGTCCTTCAGCTTGTCGATCTTATTTGCGAGCAGAATGACGGGAGTGTCGACGCGGCGGATCATGTCGACTGCCTCTGCATCCCGCTCCTGGAACGGAAGCGTGGCGTCCACGAGAAACAGCAGCAGATCCCTGCCGTCCAGGGCTGCCCGCACCGATTCCATCATACGTTTGTTGAACGTGGTATCGGAGCGATGGATTCCAGGCGTGTCAAGGAAGACCACCTGTGCATTCGGAAGCGTCAGAACGCCCTGAATGGAGGTTCGCGTCGTCTGGGGCTTATCGGCGACGATCGCCAGCTTGGTCCCGACGAGGGTGTTCAGCAACGTGGATTTGCCTGTATTGGGCCTGCCGACAATCGAGACGAAGCCGGAAACAAAACGATCGCTAGGTGTTGTAGCCATCTTTCGTTGCCGTTTCTTTAGGAATGCGCGAAATGCGAACCTGCTCAACGCGCAATTCATTGCCGGCAAGCACCTCGATACGGATCCCGTCCCGTTCGACAACCTCTCCCGGAGCGGGAACACGACCCAGCCATTCGCTTACCAGACCGCCGACCGTCGTGGACTCTGTCTCAGCTTCAGGGCGGAACTCCACCAGGTCGCTTAAATGATCCAGGTCGAAGCTGCCTGAAACGACGTAAGCGCCGCTATCTTCCACGGTGATATCCCGTGCCGGTTCGTGTTCGTCCCGTATCTCGCCGAAGATCTCTTCCACCAGATCTTCCATTGTCACGATCCCTGCGGTGTTGCCGTACTCATCCACTACAACTACCATATGGGTTCCGTCACGCTGCATTTCGCGCAGCAGGTCGTCGACGGCTTTCGTCTCAGGCACCGGGCGGATGGGACGCAAAAGCTCGCGGACCGTGTGACTCTCTCTCGTATCGGGATCGACTTCAAACATGTCGCGAACATGGACGAAGCCGATAATGTGGTCGATATCGCCTTCATAGACCGGGATTCGCGAGTATTGTTCGTGCACGACGAGCTGGCGGAGCTGCTCCAGAGACTTGTCGCTCGGGATGGCGATGATATTGGGGCGGGGAGTCATCACCTCGCGGACCTGCTTGTCGCCGAACGACATCACAGATTGAATCAGCTTCCGGTCTTCTTCCTCGATAATGCCTTCTTCCGTGCCGGCCGTAATCAGCGCGTCAATGTGTTCGGCTGAATTCGCCTCCTCTTCCGGATGCTCCTTGCCGTTCCCGATTTCAACCAGCGTCTGGAAGAACGTAAGCACGCTGATGAGCGGGCGCGTTACGATCGTCACCAGTTTGAGCGCCGGGAGAACCGGCAGGATCCAGTGGCCGCTCGTTCGCTTGTAAAGCGCCTGGGGAATCAGGTAGGAGCCGGTAATGAGAGCCACCCATGAGAGCACGAAGGTTTCCGTGAAGGTCTGCCAGAACGGCGGTCCCTGGACCTGCACGAGTGAGAGGATCACCAGCGTGAGAAGCGCCAGTGTGCTGTGTTTGAGCACAGAGAATGTAAGTGCTCCCTGATCGCCCTTCAGTCCCAGACGGTCTTCCAATTCTTCCTTGAAGTATGTAAGAGCCGCGGACTCCCGCACGAGGAGACGCAGCGATTCCAGATAGAGGTGCTGGAGATATGCGGTCAGAATCAGGAACAGATAGAGGACGACTGCAACCGCGCCTAGCAATACAATCATCGCCGCCCTCGCTCAATCAGGCCGTCAGGCAAATCGAACTTCTTGCGCCATCTTGCCTCTGCCCGGGCCATCTGGCCGCGGTCCGTCTCGTGGTCCATGCCGAGCAGGTGCAGCAGGCCGTGAAGCATCAGGATGCGGATTTCCGTCTCGCGGTCATGTCCAAACTCACGCGCCTGTTCTGCCGCGCGCTGGACGGAGATCGCCATCTCTCCGAGAGCTTCGCCGTCGAGCGCGGGAAATGAGAGAACATCCGTCGGGTAATCCTTTCCGAGGAAGTCGCGGTTTAACCTGCGAAGCTCACGATCGTCGGTAAGCAGACAGAAGAAGGGCTTGCCCTGCGCGACTTCTCGCCGCAGCAGATCGGCAAACTTCCTCAGCTCGCCTCGCTTCAGATCCCGAGGGGTGCGAAGGTACAGCAGCGGACTACTATCACCGGGAGACATCAGGTCTAATCAGGCGCTCGGAAGCTCGGAGGCGGACGGAGCGCCTGAAGGCGGTAGGGACATACTTCGCTGCGACGCCTGCCGCTCGCCGGAGTCTGTGAGATTCAGCTTGAGCGAAAGCTGATGGCCGGTGTGCGCCTCGTGGTAGCTTTCGTAGGCTTTCACGATGCGCTGCACCAGCGTGTGCCGGACCACATCTTTCTCATCAAAGTGAATGAAGCTAATACCCTCGACGCCTTTGAGTACGTCCATTGCGTCAACAAGACCGCTCTTACGGCCCGCCGGCAAATCGATCTGAGTCACATCGCCGGTCACGACCATTTTGGAGTTGAAACCGGTGCGAGTCAGCACCATTTTCATCTGCTCGGTGGTGCTGTTCTGTGCCTCATCGAGGATGATAAAGCTGTCGTTGAGCGTACGCCCGCGCATGAAAGCGATCGGCGCCACCTCGATCACGTTCCGTTCGAGCAGCTTCTCAACCTTTTCTGAATCCAGCATGTCGTACAAGGCATCGTACAGGGGGCGGAGGTACGGATCGACCTTCTCCTGCAACGTGCCCGGCAGGAAGCCAAGCCGTTCGCCTGCTTCGACTGCAGGCCGGGTCAGAATGATCCTCGAAACCCGCTTTCCGAGCAGCGCTGAGACTCCCATCGCGACGGCAAGATACGTCTTACCCGTACCGGCTGGACCGATGCCGAAGACGAGGTCGTGCCGCTCAATTGCGTCGATATAACGCCGCTGGTTCAGCGTCTTTGGCGCCAGAACCTTCTTGCCAAAGCTACGCTGGCGCCCGCTTTCGACAAGACCCCGGAGAGTGGCGTCGCTATCGGCGGTCAGGACGCGGAGGTAGCTGTTCAGGTCGCCGTTGCTGAACTGATGTCCCTCTCGTATCAGGTTGAAGTAGTCCAACAAGATACTTTGAGCGCGGGAGGCGTTTTCCGCATCTCCCTCAATCTCCAGGGAGTCATCGAGCAGGCGAGTTTTGACTTTCAAACCGTCTTCAAGAAGACGGATATTTTCATCGCGGGTCCCGAAAAGGGACTCGATGCCGCGGCTGGTCTGCACGCTTACTTTCATCTGTTGTTCGGGGAGCGCTTCACACGCAACAAACGCCCGCTTCCTGGGCGTACTGACGGTTCAGGGGGTACACGAATCACGTTGGGTGGGATAACGAACACCGGCGTCCGCGAGCGCGGAAGGGATAGTAACATCCTGTTTCAGTATAGCAGACGATACCGGGTGAACTCAATGAAAAAGATCGCCGGGCGGCGCGTAGGGGCCCACGTGGCTGGTTCCATGCCGTATAGCAGTACTCGGCATGCGGATGGAGCATACGGATCGCTTCGAGGAACATAGCGCATTCGTGCTGCGGGAACGCAAAATCAGGCTTGCCAGGAATGCGTGGGCGCGCGCCTGCGGGTTACGATACGGACAGTGAGGTGCCATGCCATGCGCCGGCTGATCCTCCTTTTGGGCCTTCCGGTTCTGCTGCACGCAGGCTGGACTGAGTTTCGCTCCGGTCCCTTCAACGTTGTCACTGATGCGGGAGACCGTGAGGCGCGGGAAGTGCTTGCCCACCTCGAGCAGTTGCGACATACGGTCGGGACTCTGCTTGGCAAGCCTGACGCCACTTCCGTCTGGCCGATCCGGATCGTTCTTTTTCGGAACAGCAAGGATGCCGCTCGCTACGCCGGACCGCCTCTGGCTTTGGCCAGGGACGAACTTGTAGCTGCCGCTGTGGCCCGACAGCCTCTTCCTCGGGAACTGAACCGGGCAGTGACGCGCTGGATCATCGAATCGGCTGCCGAGGCGCGAATGCCGGACGGCATCGAGCAGGGGCTGGCGGATTTGCTGTCAACCATCGAGGTGCGCGCCACGCGGGTCACGATCGGCGCTCCTCTGCCGCCTGCTGAACGAAACCGTGAATGGGCCCGTTTGCACATGATGGCCACGCTGCCGGATTACAGCGGAAAGGTGAGAGTCCTGCTTTCCAATCTCCAGCGAGGGCTGGATCGGGAGCCCGCATACAAGAACGCTTTCGAGAAGACGCCGGCGGAAATGGATAAGGAAGTGGACGCATACCTCGCTGCGGGGAATTTCCAGACAGCTCCGTTTTCCGGCCGCCCTCTCGATCCCGAACGTCAATTTCGTCCCCGGGAAGTGGATGATCAGGAAGCCGCGATTCGCCTCGCAGATCTCCTGCTGGCGGATTCATCCAAAGACGGCCAGGCTGCACAAGCCTGCAAGGCGATTCTGAACAGGAACGCGTCCTGCCCTGAGGCGCACGAATGTCTGGGACTGCTCGCATTGAGGGCGGGCGAGATGGCCACGGCCCGGCAGGAATTGCAGGCATCGCTGAGCGAGGAGAATCGGAGCGCGCGCGCCCGGTTGGAACTGGCTCTGCTCACGGAGGACAGTGCCCGTGCGAAGGAATTGTTCGAAGCCGCAGCGAAACTCAACCCCCGCTGGCCGGATCCCTACCGGCTGATGGCGGAGCGGGAACCGAACCCGAACCGTAAGGCGGGACTGCTGAAGCAAGCCGCCTCGCTCGCCCGCCGCGACGCCGCTCTGTGGCGCGCGTACGCGGAATCCCTTCTTCCTTTGAACCAGTTTGCCGAAGCAGGGAGGGCGTGGCTTGCTGCCGAGCGGGCCTCGGTCGACGAGAACGAACGGGCGGCGATTCGTCAGGCGCGGCTGGATATTGACGTGAAGCGCCGCGAGCACGAAGAGGCGGAGCGCCGCCGCGCCGCGGAAGAGGAAGCGCGCGAGCTTCAGAAGCTCAAGGATGAACTGGAGGCCCGAGTGAGAGCCGCCGAGGCGAAGGCAAATGAAGGGAAGTCCATGCCCAAGGGGGAAATCGTCCAGTGGTGGGACGGCCCGGAGACGTCAAAACTTGAGGGCACGCTCCAGCGCGTCGACTGCCGGGGAGCGCAGGCCAGGCTGACTCTTCAAAGTGCGGAAGGCAAGGTCGTCCAACTGCTGATCCCGAGGATGAATCAGGTTGTCGTCATGGGCGGTCCCACCACGCTCGCTTGTGGTCCGCAGCGTCCTGCGAAGCGGGTCAAGCTGGAGTACGTTCCCAAGAAGCCAATCGGCGAAGTTACGATCATCGAATTCCAGTAGAATGGCGGCTATGGGGCTTGAGCCGTCTCACATCCGTGGTCTTCTTCGATGATTGGGATTCCCGTGCGGTGGATCGCCGTCATCGTCTTTGTTCTTTCCTCGTCCCTGAACATGCTGGACCGCCAGATCCTGGCTGCCCTTGCTCCTACGATCAAGGGTGAGTTTCAGCTCTCGGACACGGAGTACGGCTTTATCATCACGGCTTTCTCTCTCACGTACGCCGTCGGCGCTCCGCTGGCCGGACTGTTTATTGACCGCGTCGGCTTGAATTTGGGATCGAGCATTACGATTGCGCTGTGGTCTTTCGCCGGGATCGCCACCGGCCTTGCGACAGGTCTCCGCGGGCTCATCGCGTGCCGCGCGGGATTAGGCCTCTCGGAAGCGGGCGGCATACCGGGAGCGGCCAAAGTGACGGCGGTCTATCTGCCCTCGGAGGAGCGGGCGCTCGGCTCGGCGACAAGCCAGATCGGACTCACGATCGGCGCCGTGTCGGCTCCGCTTATCGCGAGCTGGGCGTCGGTGCACTACGGGTGGCGATCCGCGTTCTTTCTTACTGGCGCTCTCGGCTTCCTCTGGATTCCTCTGTGGCTGCTCACGGCACGCCGGGTTCCTGTGTTCAAGGAGCCTCAGCCTCCTCCGTCCATCCCGGTGCGCGACCTCGTTCGCGACGGCCGTCTTTGGCGTCTGGTCCTCGCCAACATGCTGCTGATGACAATCTACAGCCTGTGGACGAACTGGACCACCATCTACTTTGTCAACGTCTTCCAGATGCCGGAAGCGCAGGCGAACCGGCAGCTTGTCTGGATCCCGAATCTCACGGCAAGTCTTGGCGGGCTTTCGGGCGGGGCGCTGGCGTTGTGGTGGATACGAAGGGGCGTCGATGTGCTCGCGGCGCGGATGCGCGTGATCTTGCTGTGCGCTGTGGCGCTGTTATCGACCGCTGCGATCCCCTTCATGCCTTCGCCGGCTCTGGCGACCGCCCTGATCTGCTTCAGTTATTTTTCCTGCGTTGCCGCGAGCGTGAACATTTACTCGCTGCCGCTCGACCTGTTTGGCTCCGCACGTGCCGCTTTCGCCGTATCCACTCTCACTTCGGCCTACGGTCTGATGCAGGCGCTTTTTTCACCCATTGCAGGAGCCATTATCGACCGGCACGGATTTCCCCCAGTGTGTATGTTAGTAGCGATACTGCCTTTGGCCTCATGGGCCACCCTTAGGAGAGCAGCGCGCAAGGCGTGAGTTTTCGAAAATCGATCAAGAGCATCCTGTTCCGTATTCTCAACAAGGATCCGGAAGCCATCGTGGTCACGTTTCTTTCCGGAGAACCGTCGCGCGCGGCTGCGATGGCAGCGGAGGTCCGGAGACTGATTCCGGACCGCCGCCACCTGACGGTTGCCGTCGAGGCGGGAGCTCTTAACCCGGCAGACATCGTGCTCGAACCGGGTTCGACGTGGCATCTGTATGGCCAGTTGCGGCGCCGCTTACACCGTTACCGTGTGGGCCTTGCGCCCGTCCTGTTTGACGGCACCCGGAACTCCCGATCGCTCCGTTTGGCCGCCATGCTTTTCGCGCCCCCCCGGATTCTCGCCTACAACGTCCGGCTGGAGCGGCATCATCTCCGCCTCCGAAACTGGATCGCCTCGCTCCTGTTTCTCAGGGGAGTGCCTTTGGATCGGATTTTCCTCCGTCCATACTGGCTCGTTCCATGGAAGCGGGATCGGAGCAGCGCACCGCCGTTGTCGCGGGAATTCGAGGGCCGTCCTTTATCGAAAACGCGCCCCCGCATCGCGATTCTCACACCCTACTTGCCGTGGCCGCTCTCACACGGCGGCGCCGTCCGGATGTTCAACCTCCTGCGTGAAGCTGCGCGTGAATACGACATCTTCCTGTTTGCCTTTCATGATCTTCAGCGTCTGGAGGATCTGGGCCCGCTGTGCGAGTTCTGCTGTAAGGTCACAGTGGTGCAGCAGCCTCGATACCGGGAGCCTCGCTGGAGCAGCCTTCGCCCGCCCGAGGTCAACGAATTCGATTCCCACGAGATGCGGAGGAAGTGGGAAAAGATCTGCAGGGACTTCGCGATCCCGCTCCGGCAGGTCGAGTACACCGCGCTGGCCAGCTACGGCGGGGAAATCCTCGTCGAGCACGACGTAACCTTCGATTTGTATACGCAGATTCACGAGAAGGAAAGGTCGCTTCGGTCCTGGTGGGATCTGTGGCGCTGGAAGCGGTTCGAATCGGCAGCCGTCAAGGAGTTCCGCAGGGTGGTTGTTATGTCAGCAAAGGATGCCGGTTTGCTTGCTACGGGAAATACCGTTGTCATTCCCAACGGAGTGGACCTGGAACGGTTCCAGCCTCAACCGGAAATTCCCGGGCGGAATCTCCTGTTCGTTGGATCTTTCCGTCATTTCCCGAACGTCCTGGCCTTCCGGTTCTTCACGGAGCAGATACTGCCATCTCTCACCGCGCGTTTTCCCGACCTGCAATTCACCGTGGTTGCCGGGCCGGACCCTTTGCTCTATTGGAAGGAGCATACAGGCTGTCTTACGCTGCCGGAACTGCCCAACCTGCGCCTGTTAGGGTTCGTGGCGGATGTCCGGCCGCTCTATGCGGAGGCGAATGTTGTTGTGGTGCCGACGACGGTTTCGGCCGGGACCAATCTCAAGGTTCTCGAAGCGATGGCGATGGGGAGAGCAATCGTTTCCACTTCGTCGGGCTGCGCCGGTTTGGGACTCGAGCACGGCAAAAGCGTCTGGATTGCGGACACGGCGGAGGCATTCGTCGACGGAGTCGCACAGCTTTTGGAGGACGAGGAACTCCGGGGCATCATCGCGAACAATGGACGCCGGAAAGCGGTTGCCGAGTACGATTGGCGCGCGCTTGGCAGACGGCAGAACGACCTGTACGACGAACTCCTGAATCCCGGCAGAGTGCGGCTTCGAGCGGGTACGCCTTCCGATCTGGAAAGCATCGTCCGCATTCAGAAACAGAGCCCGGAGTCATCCCAGTGGGCAGCAGACCGTTTCCTTGCATATGACTGCACGGTCGCGGTGCGAAACGGCGAAGTGGCGGGTTTTCTGGTCTCCCGTCAGACGGCGCCGGGGGAACGCGAGATTCTGAACCTCGCCGTTGCTCCGGAACATCGCCGCAAAGGCGTAGCCCGGGCGCTGATGGAGAGAGAGCTCGGAGAGCACTCCGGCGACTTCTTTCTCGAGGTGCGGGAATCTAACCTATCAGCGCAGAATCTGTATCGATCGCTGGGTTTTTGCGAGGTAGGACGCCGCCCCGGCTATTATGATCACCCGCGCGAGGCTGCGGTTGTCATGAGGTTACAGAAGTGATAATGTTTGGGTGACGGCCGGCCTCGGTGACCGGTCGTTCTCACAATGAAAAAGAAACAATACCCACCGAGCCTGCTATCCGCATCAACCGACTCGGCGTGGCAACCTTCACCAAGGAGAACCACCCTATGGATTTAAACACCCACGAAGAGCTGAAGGCGCACTTGATGGCAACCAACCAGGAATTTCGTGAGCTGGCTGCAAAACATTCTGAATATGAACGGCAGATACAGGCCATCGAGAGTCTGCCGCATGTGACGCCTGAAGACGAGCTCGAAGAACAGCGTCTGAAGAAGCTGAAGCTGCACATCAAGGACCAGATGATGGACATCATAAACCGCTATCGGACGCAGCAGGTCAGTTGAAGCGTCAAGTGCGCATCTGAAGCAGAAAAACGCCCGTCCCCGGTTCCGCTCGGTGAGAGGGGCGTTTCTTGTTTTTGAGTCCGGAACTCCGGTCCTTCATTGAACTTGCGCCCACGGCGGGGGATGCTGCATCAAAATATGCGAGTACGAGGAGAAAACAAATGCCAACAGCAGCAAAGCTTGTGACAACAAAGAACGATTTGCCCTATGAGGTTCGCCAGAACCTTGTCCAGCGCCTCAACGCCGTCCTGGCTCAAAGCATTGATCTCGCCGCGCAGGCAAAGCAGGCCCACTGGAACGTGAAGGGGCCGAATTTCTTCAGCCTTCACGAACTGTTTGATAAGGCCGCCGGTGAAATTGCGGCATTTTCCGACGATCTGGCGGAACGAGCTGTGCAGTTAGGGGGCATCGCGGAGGGGACCATTCAGGCTGTTGGCCGCGCCTCCACTTTGCCTGAGTACCCGCTTGATCTGACCACGGGAAACGGCCATGTCGAGGCCTTCTCCTCGGCTTTGGCCGCGTTTGGACGTACCGTCCGTGAATCCATCGACTACGCCGCGGGGCTCAATGACGCGGATACCGCCGATCTCTTTACTGAGATCTCCCGCGCGGTCGACAAGCTGCTCTGGCTTGTGGAAGCGCACCAGCAGTAACTATGTTTCCGGGAGCGCGACAACGCTCCCTACTGCTGGTGGACCTTTTGCCAGAAGCGTTTTATGGCCATACCGAGATCCAGGAATTCATCCAGATCGGAAGGCTTGTGAAGATAGATGGATCGGGGGAGAGTGGCGCCGAGCATTGCGTCGCGCGGCGATTGCGATGAGCTCAGGATGACAACGGGAATCTGCTGGAGCGATGGAATCTCGTGAAACAGGCTCAGGACTACGGCGCCATCCACTCGCGGGAGATTCAGGTCAAGCAGAACCAGATCGGGAAGCTCCTTGCCGGCGTACCTGCCCCGTTGACGCAGGAGATCGATTGCCACGGCTCCGTCTTCCAGGACCGTCAGCTCATGTGACAGGTCGGAGCGTGCGAGGGCTTCTCTTAACAGGAAAACATCGCCGGGGTTGTCCTCCACGAGGAGGATACGGACCGGGCCTTGTTCTGAATTACGCATTGAGGTGAAACCTGCAGAGGAGGCTGGAATCACACCAGTCTCCTGGCCCTTCTTGCTGTACGCAAAACCCGCTCAGTGGGTGCTCCATCTCCCTGCAGAGTGAACCTGGCGATTTCTGCTTCTGCAGACCGGTGGAGGCTCGCTTCACCCTCTCGGAGTGCCCGTTCGGCTCGCCACGTTCACTTGAGATTCCTGCACGTAACGGCCCATTTGAGCCTTACGCCGCGCGATTGTGCTGCACTAAGATACGATCATCTTTGGAAGCGGGGAGGCAAAGATGAGACGACCACTTGCGGTACTGACGCTGGGATTTTGCCTTGCAGCAGCGGGCAGCGGCCAGACGCCTACGAGCGTACCCGAATTCCGCAGTTTGTTCAACGGCAAAGATTTGACCGGCTGGGTCAACGTCAACACAGATGAAGACACATGGTATGTGCGTGATGGCGTGTTGATTTGCCGGGGGAAGCCAATCGGCGTCATGCGAAGCGAAAAGCAGTACGAGAATTTCATCCTCCACATCGAGTGGATGCACGTTGAACCCGGCGGGAATTCCGGCGTCTTTGTCTGGAGCAGTGCGCGGCCTGATCCCAAAACCCGGCTGCCAGACGGCGTGGAGGTCCAGATGCTCGAACTGGACTGGCCAAAGCTGCACATGAAGGACGGCGTGATGCCACCTCTCGCCTATGTACACGGCGAGCTCTTCGGCGTGGGCGGCGTCAAGACGGTTCCGGATAATCCCCGGGGACAAAGAAGCATGTCGATCGAAAACCGTTGTCTCGGTCGCGGTCAATGGAACACTTACGACGTGGTGGCGGTGGACGGCGTGATCAAGCTCGCCGTCAATGGAAAATTCGTCAATGGCATCAGCCGGTCCACGCAGAAGAAGGGGTACCTCTGCCTGGAATCCGAAGGCGCTGAGATTCACTTTCGGAACATCCGCATTATGGAGCTTCCTCCCGGCGTGACCAGGCCGGAAGAAGTCGCGCCGGAGCTACCCTAAGTCACGCAAACTTGTGCTCATTCGCATCACAAATACAGCCGAGCCGGCCACCGACCTCGGATTTCTCTTACATAAGAATCCGGCGAACCTGCACTCGGTGGATCTCGCCTTCGGCAAAGCGCACGTCTTTTACTCCAGCGCAACGCCGCAGCGTTGCACGGCGTGCCTGCTCGTTGAACTGGATCCGGTGGAGCTCGTGCGGGGCGGCCGGCGGCTCGAGGAGTATGTCAACGACCGGCCGTACGTGTCGTCGTCTTATCTCACCGTTGCGATGGGGCGCGTATTCGGTACCGCCCTCGCCGGGAACTGTCAAAAGCGCCCGGATCTGGTCCATGCACGGCTCCCTCTCGAAGTCGAGGTAGAGGTTATCCGGCTGAAGGAGGGGGGCTCCATCCTGAAGCGGCTCTTTGAACCGCTTGGCTATCGCGTCGAGGCTGCTCGAATCCCTCTGGACGACGAGTTTCCGGAGTGGGGTGAGAGCGAGTACCTGCGCTTCCGGCTCGTTGCAAAGACCACCGTACACGATTGCCTATCGCATCTTTACGTGCTGCTGCCAGTCCTTGATGACGCCAAGCACTACTTCATTGGAGAGGCCGAGGTCGACAAGCTGCTCCGTCACGGAGAAGGATGGCTTCGCGGGCATCCGGAGCGTGAGTTCATCGTTCAGCGATATCTGAAGCGGAAGCCCGCGTTGGTGGATCAGGCACTGGCTAGTCTGCTGGCTGAAGAGGTGGCCGCTGTAGAAGCTGCTGAGTCGGCCGCCGAACAGTCGTCACACGCGGAAAGGGATCTGGAGCGGCCGATGACGCTTTCCACGATCCGGCTGAATCTTGTGGCGTCAAGATTCAGGGCTCTGGGCGCCAGGTCTGTGGTGGATCTCGGTTGCGGGGAGGGGAAGCTTCTTCGACGGCTCCTGGCGGACCAGCAATTCGAACAGATTACGGGAATGGATGTAAGCCACCGCGCCCTCGAAACGGCGGCGCGAACGCTGGACCTGAATCGCATGCCAGAGCATCAGCGGAAACGCATCCGGTTGATGCAAGGGTCATTGCTTTATCGAGATAAGCGGCTCAACGGCTTTGATGCGGCAGCCCTTGTAGAAGTGATTGAGCACCTCGACCGTTCGCGGCTCGCTGTGCTCGAACGAGTGGTCTTCGAATTCGCACGGCCTCGTTACGTCATCGTCACGACTCCGAACCGCGAGTACAACGCTCTGTTTCCTGAGCTGCCTCCCGGAGCGCTCCGCCACGACGATCATCGCTTTGAATGGAACAGAGCGGAGTTTAAGGAATGGGCAGAAACGACAGCCTCACGATTTGGCTATAGCGCGAGCCTCGAACCCGTAGGCCCGGTCGATGACCGCTATGGCGCGCCATGTCAAATGGCCGTCTTTTCTTTGAAAGGAGGCGCAGCCGGATGAAGACGCTTGAGATCCCGGAATTCGCGCTGATCGCGCTGATCGGCGCCTCGGGTTCCGGGAAATCCACGTTTGCGCGCAAGCACTTCCTGCCGACTGAAGTGCTATCCTCCGATTTCTTCCGCGGGCTCGTGAGCGATGACGAGACCGATCAGTCATGCACGCGAGAGGCGTTCGACGCCCTGCACTATGTGCTTGAAAAGCGGCTGTCTCGTGGCCGGCTCACAGTAGTAGATGCGACCAATGTCCGGCCGGAAGACCGGAAGCGCCTGATTGAGCAGGCGAATAAGTATCACTGCTTCGCCATTGCGATTGTCCTGGACACGCCCGAGCAGATCTGTCTGGAGCGAAACAGCCGTCGGCCGGATCGAGCTTTCGGCCCGCATGTCGTCCGCGGCCAGATTCGTGCTCTGCAACACAGCCTTCGAAGGCTTGAGCGGGAGGGGTTTCGCTACGTCCATGTTCTGAGCGGCGAAGAATGCGCCATCCGTCGCGTACCCTTATGGAACAACAAGAAGGATCAGAAGGGGCCCTTTGACATCATCGGAGACCTGCACGGCTGTGCCGACGAACTCAGGGCATTGCTAAGCAAGGCGGGCTGGGAGCGTTACCGCCTTGCGGAGCAGGAGACGCCCTGGGGCGACGAATGCTGGAGGCACCCGGAGGGACGCCGGGCCATCTTTCTTGGCGATTTAGTGGACCGGGGACCGCATATCGTCGACACGGTCCGCATTGTTCGCAACATGGTCAATGCAGGGACGGCGTTGTGTGTTGCGGGCAACCACGATGTGAAGCTCGTGCGGTGGCTCCGCGGCAGGGGTGTTCAGGTCAAATATGGGCTCGAACAGTCGATCGCAGAGCTGGAAACGCTCTGCGATGAAGACCGGAGCAGGATTGCTTCCTTTCTGGACAGCTTGGTGAGCCACTACGTGCTCGATGAGGGACGTTTGGTGGTTGCGCACGCAGGGCTTCGGGAGGAGATGCACGGCCGAGCCTCCGCCGCTGTTCGGCAGTTCTGTCTCTATGGCGAAACAACCGGGGAGACCGATGAGTTTGGCCTTCCGGTTCGCTATAACTGGGCCGCCGAGTATCGAGGCAAGGCGGCGGTAGTTTATGGCCACACGCCGGTTCCGGAACCGGAATGGCTGAATCATACGGTGAATATCGATACCGGCGCTGTGTTCGGCGGCAAGCTTACGCTCTTGAGGTATCCGGAGCGCGAGTTTCTCTGTGTACCGGCACTGCGGGAGTACGCTACTCCGATTCGCCCCATCGCCCGGGCTGGTTCCCCAAGGAGAACCATCCAGCAGGAACTCGATGATGTGCTTGACCTGGAGGATGTGACCGGAAAGCGGAGGGTCGAAACACGGCTGCATGGCGCTATCACCATTCGCGAGGAAAATTCGATTGCCGCGTTGGAGGTGATGAGCCGCTTTGCGACTGATCCTCGCTGGCTCATCTACCTGCCTCCAACCATGTCGCCGAGCGAAGCTTCCTCCCGGCCCGGATACCTGGAGTATCCGACTGAAGCCTTCCAATACTTCCAGAAGAACGGCGTTCCGCGGGTGATTTGCGAGGAGAAGCACATGGGCTCCCGGGCGGTTGTGGTGATCTGCCGCGATGCTGACGCCGCGCGGGAGAGGTTTGGTGTCATCGACGGGCGTCTCGGTGTCTGCTACACACGCACAGGCCGCCCGTTTTTCTCAGAACTGTCAGAGGAAGCCTCATTCATTGCCCGCGTTCACTCGGCAATCACGAACGCGGGGTTCTGGGACGAATTTCGTTCGAACTGGTTCTGCCTGGACTGCGAGTTAATGCCCTGGTCGGCGAAGGCCCGCGAGCTGATTCAGCAGCGGTACGCAGCCGTGGGCGCTGCAGGTGTGGCGTCGCTCACGGCAGTGCTTCAGGCGATGGAAACAAGCCCGGCTGCAGCAGGACTATGGCATAGATATAGCCAGCGCCTGGACCGGCTGCAACGATACCGGAAAGCCTATCGCCGTTACTGCTGGCCCGTGCGGTCGCTCGACGACTACCGTTTGGCGCCGTTCCATCTGCTGGCATCGGAAGGGACAGTTCACCTGGATAAGACGCATCGCTGGCATATGGAAACACTCCACCGGCTGGCGAAGGCGGACCCGGAGTGGATCGTCGCCACTCAGTTCCTTGAGGTGGATGTGAGGGATTCCGCGGGTGTCGGGCATGCGGAACGCTGGTGGGAGGAGCTAACCTGCAACGGCGGCGAGGGCATGGTTGTAAAGCCATGGAACTTCATTGAACAGGGGCTGACGGGGCTCGTGCAGCCCGCCATCAAGTGTCGTGGGCGTGAATACTTGCGAATGATCTACGGTCCCGAATACACAGCAGAGGACCAGCTTCCGAAGCTGCGTTCCCGTGCACTTGCACGAAAGCGTTCGCTTGCCGCTCGGGAATTCGCTCTGGGCATGGAAGCGCTGGAGCGCTTCGTCGCACGCGAGCCTCTCCGCCGCGTACACGAATGTGTTTTTGCCGTGCTGGCGTTGGAGAGCGAGCCGGTAGATCCGCGATTGTAACGCCCCAGGCTGAAATGCAGCCGCGCCATACGGCATCTTGATTCATAGCCGATATTCAGCCGGTTTAGCCGGGGAGGTTACGATGAGCGCGGATGACTACAGCGGAGC
>JADGHK010000157.1 GCA_019686145.1 Bryobacteraceae bacterium
GTCCTCCCCACAGCTTCATTGCTGTTCCGCCGCCATCGCGCACGAATCCATTCTGGTGACGGCGTCCCACACGCACAGGGAGACGCATGAAACTTTCGCAGTAGACATAAATTCGGATTGTAGCGCTGCCCCGAGCGACTACTCGAGCAGCATCAGCAGGAGAGCCTTCTGCACGTGCAGGCGATTCTCCGCCTGGTCGAAGACCACGGAGGCTTGAGACTCCATGACGTCGTCGGTTGTCTCCTGGCCGCGCTTGGCTGGCAGGCAATGCATGAAAATCGCATCGGGCCGCGCTTTGGCCATCAACTCTCTGTTCACCTGATACGGGGCGAAGACCCGCGAGCGCTCTGCCGCCTCGGACTCCTGGCCCATGCTGGCCCAAACATCGGTGTAGACCGCGTGCGCGTTCGAGACCGCTGCTGCCGGATCGTGCGTGATCCGGATCTCTGATCCTGAAACCGCTGCCAGCCCTTCCGCAGTCGCGACGATCTCGCGGTTGGGTTCATAACCCTGCGGGCAGGCAAGCGAGAAATTCACGCCGAGACGGGCGCAATTCAGCATGAGCGAGTGCGCCACGTTGTTTCCGTCCCCGACGAACGCAAGATGCAGGCCCTTCCAGCACCCAAACCGTTCCTTCAGTGTGAAGACATCCGCGAGCGCCTGGCACGGGTGGAACATGTCGCTGAGCGCATTGATGACCGGAACGCCCGACCACTCGGCCAGTTGATCGACCGTCTCTTGAGAAAACGTTCGGGCCACAATGCCGTTCGTCCAGCGCTCGAGATTGCGGGCGACATCCTTTAACGGCTCACGGTCGCCGATTGGACCGGTGCTGAGCACCGCGTCTCCGCCCAGCTGTTTGATAGCCAGCTCAAACGTGATCCGGGTTCGCAGCGAGGGCTTTTCGAAGAGCAGGCTGAGGTAGCGGCCCGACAGCGCGTGAGCGTACTTCGAAGGATTCCGCTTCACATCGCTTGCCAGCTCCAGGAGGTGCAGCAGCTCATCATGGGACAGATCGAGGTCCCGGGTCAGGTTGCCCGCCAAAACCTTGCCGGTCGCGTTGGCTGGGATGGATGTCGCCACAATCATAAACTCCTCTGCCGCCGGTTGAGCCTTTGAGTAGGGACGGCAGTACCGGGCGGACCGAATCTTTATTCAGCCAATTGAATAATTACACAGTCGGAAAGCAGGCGTCAAGCAAGCCTGGAGCTGCGGCGGTGCAGGGATCGAAGCGAGACAGCCTGAACATTATGACACATCGCCGATAAACTGATCACGATTCATTCAGTCACTGTATGAAGACGGCCTGCAGCCCGGCTGACACCGCATAGCTCAAACGGGACAAAATCTGCTGACGGACGGTTGACAGCGAAGGTGGCACTTCCTACACTCACTGTAATAATTCGCCGTGCCGGAGGATGCCGCCGTCACGCGGCGCTTCCCGGACACGGGCACGGAGGGAATCATGCACCGTCTACCGAGCTTCATCCTCGCCGCCATCGTCTTCGCGAGCCTCCCCGCCGTTCTCGTTGCGCAATTCACGCAAAGCAGCATTGTCGGGACAGTGACTGATGCCAGCGGCGCGCCAGTCTCCGACGCCGAAGTGACGGTTCGCAATGAGGGAACCAACTTCGTACGGACGATTCGCACGGAGTCAAGCGGCGATTACCGCGTTTCCGGGCTGGAGGCAGGGTTCTATCAGGTCACCGTCGCCGTGCCAGGCTTCAAGACGTTCGAGCAAACCCGGATCGACGTTGTGAGCGGTCAAAGCAAGCGCGTCGATGTGCGGCTCGAGGTCGGCGAGGTCAGCACCCGCGTCACGGTAGAAGGAGGCTTGAGCCAGATCGACACAGAGTCGGCCACCCTGTCGAATTTGAAAACGGCGAGGGATTTTGCGGAGCTGCCTCTGAGCGTCTTCGGACGCGGCTGGGCGAATATCACCAACGTGACCGCCGGCGTTCAGAGCTCGAACGGGTTTGAAGTCAACGGCGCTCGGGATACCGCCAACAACTTCACGGCAGACGGCATTTCCGTGAACGACATGGTGAACAGCCGGAACACGGCCAACGGCTTCTCCGGTGATATCGAGACCTTCCAGGAAATCCGCATTCTGACCTCGAACTCGTCAGCCGAATATGCCCAGGTGGCGCAGTTCGCCGCCGTCAGTAAGTCAGGCACCAACGAACCTCACGGGGCGCTCTACTGGGGCATCTTCAACAGTGCGTTCTCTGCGCGTTCCTGGGCGGACCGCCAGCCGGTCTCTTTCACGAATCACAATCTGTTTGCGGTAAACGGCGGTGGGCCGGTCTATATCCCTCGCCTGTATGACGGCCGGAACAGGACGTTCTTCTTCGCCTCCTACAGCGGCGCACGCTACCGCGTGGGGAACCGCGTCTTCCGGATTGTTCCGACCGAAGCAATGCGCCAAGGAGATTTCAGCCAGTTCGCCGGACAGATCGACCTGGTTGATCCGTTGAATGGGGGACAGCCCTTCCCAGGCAACCGGATTCCGCAGCAGCGTCTCAGTCCGGTTGCGCTCAAGGTGCAGGATCTGGTCTATCCGTTGCCCAACCAACCCGGCCAGGGAGCATACGGTGTCGCCAACAATTACTATGCGGACCCGGGCGGCGCCTTTGACTCGGACGTCTACTCGTTTCGGGTCGATCAGCGGATCTCGGACTCCAATCTGCTCTTTGTCCGGACCGGTCTGACGATGAAGAACGGGGATACCTACCGTGGCGAACTGCTGAACGGGTACGGGTCGGAAGGTTTTCGCAGCAACATTCCCGGCCGGAGCGTTGTCGTCTCCGACACACATACGTTCAGTCCGACGCTGGTGAACGAGCTGAAGCTCGGGTTTAATCGAACCTTCAGCACAAGCACCGACTATAACTACGGCGCCGATGTCCTGTCCGAGCTTGGCATTCAAGGCATCCAAAACCCCGGCAACGACCCGGGCATCCGGAGCATGCCGCTCTTCAGCTTTGAAGGAGCAATTCCGGTTGCGCAAACTACGAGCACGAACCGCGGTTACACGGCGCAGAACACCTACCAGGTGATCGACAACGTCTCCTGGTTCCGCGGCCGCCACACGCTGAAGGCGGGCGTCGATATCCGCCGGCTACAGGTGAATCAGGACAGAAGCCCTCTCAGCGTCCGCGGCCAGTACGCCTTCGACGACCGCCTGACCGGGCTTGCATATGCAAATTTCCTGCTCGGGTGGCCTTCCACAGCCGCGCGCGGGATTGCACGTCCGGGTGCCTATCCCCGCAGCACCTACACGGGCTTCTATATTCAGGACGATTTCAAGCTCCACTCGCGGATTACCCTGAACCTCGGCGTCCGGTACGAGTATCAGACGCCATGGGTGGAGAAGTTTAACAGGATCTTCACCTTTGATCCGAAAACCGGGAGCATGGTGACCGCTGGCAGCACGATTCCCTCGGATCTCGTCCCGAGCGTGGCTGCCACACTGCCGATCATCACCGCCGCCCAGGCAGGACTGCCGCAACGGAGTCTGATGTACACGGACACCAACAACTGGAATCCGAGGATCGGCCTTGCGATTCGTCCGCTCGGCGATACAACGACAGTTGTTCGAATGGGCTATGGCTTATTTACGCAGTTCTGGCCGGGAATGCTGGCCCTGAATGCAACAGGGGGGCCCTGGCAGTCGACCGAGTCCTTCTTTATCGAGGACCCGACGAAGCCCATTATCCAGTTCCCGAATCCATTCCAGACGACATCATCGTTCTCAGGAGTTCAAAGCATCAGAGGGTTGAGCCCGCGGTTTCCCAACGAGCGGACCCATCAGTGGAATTTCTCCGTCGGGCGGCAGATCCTGGGCATCGCGCTCGACATCGGCTATGTCGGCACGCGCGCGCTGAATATTCCATACACCGAGAACTTAAACCTGCTCCGGCCAAGCACCGTACCGTTTAGCGCCGCGAACCGTCCGTATCCGCGATTCAACTCGACGGATTACGTACAGACGGGCGGTTCCTCGATCTATCATGGCCTGACGATCCAGGCAGACCGGCGCATGTCTTCCGGAGTGTGGTTCAACATCAACTACACTCTCGCGAAGGCCCTGACGGACGCCGACCTGCTCAGCTACGCCGGTGCGATTCAGCAGAACCAGTATGCGCGGTACCTCGAGCGCGCCGACGATCAGAACATTCGCCGCCAGCAGCTCCGATTCAGTTACGTGATCGATATCCCGTATGGCCGGGGCAAGCGCTTCGGCAGCACCATTGCACGGCCGCTCGATTTCTTCATCGGCGGCTGGCAGCTTGCAGGCATCACGACGATGCTGACCGGGCGCCGCCTCAGCCCGGCTTACTCCAATGCCGATCCTGCTGGAACGGGGCAGGTCAGCGGAAGGCCCGACCGAATTGCCGACGGCAATCTCGACTCCAGCGAGATGGGGGACCGGATTCGGGCGCACCTGCCTATCTTTGATCCGGCTGCGTTCGTCGTGCCGGCTTCCAACCGCGGCTACTACGGCAACTCGGCGCGCTTCATTCTGACCGGTCCCGGATCGATTGTTTGGAATACCGGCATCCACAAGAACTGGGCGCTTACCGAGGGCTCCCGCCTTCAGTTCCGCTGGGAGCTTTTCAATGCCTTCAACCGGGCGAACTTCGACAATCCGACTACGGATATTCAAAGCGGTTCCTTCGGCCTTGTGACCACAGCGGACGCCGGGAGGTCTATGCTGTTTGGACTGAGGCTGGACTACTGATGATTCGTCTCTCACGCCGGCGCCTGCTCGCCGCGCTACCGTACTGCGGGATGTCGCTGATGCCCGCCCAGACGGGCACGCAGGGCATCCAGCGCCGTCACAACGCTGAGGAGCGATACAGGCTTTTCCTCAAGCATCTCGAACTCCGCGGAGCCGAAATTACAGACGGCCAGTTTCGGGGCATCAGGGGGCTCGACGACTGGCGGAGGAAACGCCCCGAAATTCGCCGGTTGTTTCTGGACTCGCTAGGGCTCGACCCGCTACCTCCGCGGACTCCTCTGAACGCGAAGATCACCGGAGGGTTCGACCGGCCCGGCTACCGCGTCGAGAACATCGTCTTCGAAAGCATGCCGGGATTCTATGTGACGGGGAACCTGTATCTGCCGAAGGCCGCCGCATCGACCCGGTTGCCCACGATCCTTTATGTCTCCGGGCACTCGCCGGGGCCTTATGGCGCAAAGGTGGATTATCAGCGGCACGGAATCTGGTTCGCCCAGAACGGATTTGTCGCATTCCTGCTGGACACGATCGAGTTCGGCGAGATTCCTGGGATCCACCACGGCACGCACGACCTCGAGATGTGGTACTGGCTGTCGCTTGGCTATTCACCTGCCGCACCCGAGGTCTGGAACGCGATTCGCGCTCTCGATTACCTGGAGACGCGCAGCGAGGTGGATCGCTCAAGAATCGGCATGACGGGGCGCTCCGGAGGCGGGGCGATCACGTGGTTTACGGCTGCTGCCGATGAGCGGATCAAAGTCGCCGCTCCCGTTCATGGCACATGGACGATCGGCCCCCACGTGGCCGGAGACGTCGTGCGCGAGAACTGCGACTGCATTTACTTCTGGAATCCATGGCAGCTCGACTTGCCGGTTGTCGGGGCGCTCATTGCACCACGGCCGCTCAAGATCATCAATGCGAGCAAAGACGGAGCCTTCCCGCCGGCAGGGTACGACAGACTCTTCGAACTGCTCCGTCCTGTGTATTCCTGGTACGGCAGCGAGGACAAGATCGCGGAGTTCGCTCTTGAGACCGGGCATCAGGATCTCCCGCCCTATCGGAAGGAGGCGAACGAGTGGCTGGCACGCTGGCTGACAGGGAAAGTCATCCCATTCGATGAAAGCAAGGTCGAGCTCGCCGACCGCGAGCAGTTGCGCGTGCTGAAAGCCCAGCCGCCCAACGCGCGCAACGAAGGGATTCACAAGGAGTTCATCCGGACGCCCGAACTGTCTGCGCCGAAGTCGCTTCCGGAATGGCAGAGGCGGCGAAGCCAGTTGTTGCGCGACCTCCGCGAGAAAGTGTTCCGGAACTTCCCACGGCAGACAACGGAATTTGCAGCGTGGAAGGGTCCCGAGACGGTTTGGACCACGCGTTACGCTGATTCTTACAACGTGGAGTTTACGACGGAAGAGAGCGTTCGCGTCCACGGACAGCTCTTCATCCCGCGGAACGGGAAGTCCAGCCACCCGGCGTTGATCTATGTAAAGGGCGAAAGCGATATCGTCTATTCCATTGACTACGACAATGTGCTCTCGGCTTTCGGCAACCACGTCGTGCGTTTCCGGTCTCGTATACACATCTG
>JADGHK010000158.1 GCA_019686145.1 Bryobacteraceae bacterium
GAAGGCGCTATCGCCGAGCCTGCTCCGCAGCATGTGCAGAATCCAGGCGCCCTTGTCGTAGGTGATCACCGCCCAGGCATCCGGCGTCTGCGATGACTCGAGACGGGGTCCCCAGATGATCGGACCGGCCGACTCGATCGTGCGTCCCTCTGCCGTCTTTGCCAGCAGCTTCTGCCGGGACTGCTCGAGCAGAGCCTCCATCGCTTTCGGCCCCCTGCGCTTCTCGAGATACATCATGGCCGAGTAATTCGCCAGCGCTTCCATCAGCCACCCGTCCTCGTACCGGTCCGCCGTCACGACATTTCCCCACCACTGATGCGACACCTCGTGCGCCTGCAAGAACTCGGAAAAGAAAAGGTTCGAGGAGGCGTCTCCTCTATTCGGACGTTCCCGGGGATCCAGGTAGGACAGCGTCGAAAGATAGATGAGTCCGGGAAAGCCCTGGCCGAAGCGGCCTGGAATCGGCGAGACCGTCAGGCGCTTGACGGGAGGCGGTCCGATCGTAGTGGAGAAGAATTCAAACGCAGAGGCGATTTCGCTGGCCAGCTCGCGAAGCCGGGCCGCCGGATTCGGCCTCGGGAGGCCTGGCGCTGCAAGCACTTCTGGGGCGCGCTGCCGGTTGCGATTCCAAGGGGCGGGGATCTGCGGGACGATCACTGGCGCAGCGCGAGGTTCCAGAGCCGGTTCCACACGCCGGTTCGCGTAGACGTCGACTACGGCGTCCCCGGTGGAAACCGAGACGCTTTCGTACTCGCCGAGGTTGAAACCGGCAAGGCGGATCGGATTGGACGTCCTGCGGCGCACGATTCGCCAGTCTCCTTCAACGCGTTCCTCAACCACCTCGCCCGTGCTGACAAGATCAAGGTCCTTCGGGTGCCGGAACGATATTTCGTAGCGGGCGAACTGCATTGCGTAGTTGGGATACCAGTTTGCGCGTGCGCCGACGAAGTAGACGCCATTGCCCGCGGAATTAATCACCACTCCCTCGTGCCGGATTTCGACCTCATAGCTTTGGCCCGCCTGGAGCGGCGTTTCAGGGACAACGAGAAACATGTCGTTCTCGCTGCCTCGCAGCAGGTTGGCTCGTAGTGACTCCCGCTGGAAAACCTCCGCGATCTTGCCGCCGACCCTCGCCTCCGTCACCCGCATGCGCGGCGAGAGATCGAACACCAGGCTAGTGAGGTCGCTTCGGGGAGTGACAGTGACTCGTGTCGTAGCGGAGAGGTTCAAATCCGGATCGAGAGCCGCATCAATCCGGAAATTCGCCAGCTCGAACTCTCTGCCCGAGTGTTCGCGCCGCCCGGTCCGCCAGGACCGACCCTCGAAATGACACCACGTGTCGTAAAAATGCCTCCCGTCGCGGCGGGTCAGACGGCCTAGCGTCACCTGTACCGGAGCGCGGGGATCGACAACGAGATCCACATTCCCGAGCTTCTCGGTCCTCAGCGCAGCAAAGAAAAAGCCCTTTGCGGCGCGATCGGGAGAAAGAAGGTCCCACACCAGCCGCACGATGAAGCTGGAGCTGATGTTCGCCACCGCCGGGTTCCAATTGCTCGAAAGCACGGCTCCCCGCTCCGGACTCCTCCGGGCTTCCGTTTTGCGGACATGCCCCAGCATCTCCTCGGCTGTATCGTCCGTGAAGATGAAGAGGGCGTCGCGGAAGCGTTCGTTCAGATTCGGGGTGCCGGCGAAGGACGCCAGGGAGAGCCGCTCGCTGCGGTGAGGCGGCATGAGCAGGATTTCGGCGGACCCGCCTTCGACGTCAGCCGAAAAGACTGCGGAAACACGGACACCATTTACAGGTTTTCCGAAGATGAGGTATCCGTCGGTGAGGTAGATGCGAGCGTCTTCCTTTGCGAAGGCGAGATCGCGAATGCGATAGCATTCCTCCGGGTCAAGTCCCTGCTCCCGGAGGAGAGCGGCGAGCCGGGAAGCGGCTTCGGGACCGGCGGCCCAAAGGCACACGCAGAACCCATAGATCGAGAGTATCCGGGCGATACCGCCCACCGAACCCCTCCATGCTGCGATCTCAGCGCCGCAGCCGCCTTAGATAAACATCTCTTCGTCGTGCGTTGCCTGAGACACGTTGGGGCGGCCGCCGCGCACCAAGTGATTCAATGCAGCGCGCAGTCCCGCCGCAACACCTGTGACTTCCCGAACCGGCTTCATGACTCCGCCGTGAATCATCGTCACCGTCTCCTGAACGCGGCTAAGGGTGTCATCCAGCATGAGCTCGATGCGTTCCATTTGCGCCTTGACGCGGTTGGTGACGTCGATCAGGGAGTCGTCCACCTTTACGAGCTGGCTCTTCGCCAGGTCCAGAACTTCGCTCGCTTTGGCGGTCACCTCGAGAACCTGCGTCCGGCCTTGGGCCAGGGTCGTCTCCGCCGAATCCATCAGCGACCTGGCACGCGGCAGCAACTCGGTCACCCGTGCGTGCAACTGCTTCTGCGTGCGGTACATACCCAGCAGAATCAGCATTTGCAGAACAATCGCAATCGCCGAAACAACGACCGCAGCCGCTATTACCGGGATAAGCCCCTCCATATGTGGTCCTCCAAAGTGAGCGAAAAGAGGGAACTAGACGCTTTCGGTCGAAGTCCCCGTCGCCGACTTCCCGGCGACTGCCTCCCGGTAAGCCTGCTTGCCAGCGTCAACAGCAGCGGCTAGCTGCTCCTTCTGACGAGCCAGCGCAGCCCGGCCGCGTTCCAGCAGCTCTTCCGCCGATTCCTTTACCTCTTCGGAGCGCCGCCTGAGATAGTCTTTGCCCTCATCGGCCTTGGAACGGAGCAGGTCACGCGTTTCTCGACCCGATTTCGGAGCAAGCAAGATACCTGCTGCGACGCCGACGCCAAGCCCCAGCAAAAAGTATGAGATTTTCTTATCCTCTCCCATTTCCGCCTCTTCTCCTTGCTGTCCACCAGTTTACTCCACTGCGCTCGGAAAGGCGGCAGACGCGCCCCGCGAGGATGAGATTCCATCAACAACGGGCACACATCCGGCATCTCTTCAGCTCCCTGACTTTCCCTTGCTGTTCGAATGGTTTACCCTCATGGTTGGAAGGATGGTAAAGCCGTGGAGACGCTAAAGGACAAAGGAGTTCTGATTACAGGCGCCGGTCGTGGCATCGGTAAGCGGCTTGCCATCGGTTTCGCGCGCGCCGGAGCACGTGTTGGTCTGCTGGCGAGGAGCAAGGCCGAACTCGATTTGACCGACCTGGAGATTGAACATGCCGGCGGAATTTCCCTCCGGCTGCGTGCGGATGTTCGCGATTACGATCAGGTTTGCGCCGCAGTCGAACGGATGCGCGTTCATCACGGAGGGCTCCACGTACTCGTGTGCGCTGCCGCCATACAGGGGCCGATCGGACCGCTCAGCGAAACCTCCCCGAAGGCCTGGGCAGAGACGATCGAGACGAACCTGCTAGGAGTGATGCATGCATGCCGCGCGGTGCTCCCGTCTATGATCGAACGCAGGTCGGGCAAAATTATCATCCTGAGCGGGGGAGGCGCCACCTCGGCCAGGCCGAATTTCTCCGCATATGCCGCCTCCAAGGCCGCGGTCGTGCGTTTCGCTGAGACTCTCGCGGAAGAAGTCCGCGACCACAACGTGCAGGTCAACTGCATGGCTCCGGGCGGAACCTACACCAGCATGACCGACGAAATCCTGCGCGCCGGTGAGAAAGCGGGCTGGAAAGATACCGACGAGGCGCGGCAAATCCGCATTACGGGAGGCGTGCCCCCCGACCGTCAGATTGAGCTCGCCCTGTTTCTTGCCTCTGAACGCTCCAATCACGTGAGCGGAAAATTAATTCACGTAAACGACGACTGGAAGCGGCTGGAGCATATGAACGTCCATCCCGAAATTTACACACTCCGGCGCGTCCAGAAAGTCTAAGAAATCCGCCCGGAATTCCTGCCTTGGTCAGTAATCGGCGCCGGGCTTCGAGTGCCGCGCTACTGCTGGGGTTGGGCAGGCGGCGTTGGTTTCGCCCCGATCAAACGGTCGAGTTCCGCCAACTGTTTCCGAACGACGTCCCCATCCGCCGCTTGGGGAGCGTACTGGAGGTAGAGCCGCAAATTCTCTGCAGCCGCCTCATATTGATTCTTGTTCGCCAGGATGACCCCGAGAACATGCCGGATCTTCGGAAAAGAATTCTTCGGATCCAGCTTGGCTGCCTCCCGGGCGCTCTTCTCTGCTTCGTCGTAGTTCCGAAGACTGAGATTGGCGACGGCGTTGTAGAAATAGGCAGCAGGAAAATCATAAGGATTTAGCTGCAAAACCTTATCGCTTGTCTTCGCGACCTCTTCCCACTTTTGATCGCGGGCCGCCATTTCCATCAGCCGCATGTAGGGTTTCACGAACTTGTCGTCCGCCGACAGAGCTTGCGAGTATGCCTTTCGCGCCTCCTCCGCATTCTGTTCCTGCTCGTACACCCGCCCTAATTCAAACCACGCAGCCGCGTACTTCGGATATACTTCCACCGCCTTCTGGAACTGAACCCGGGCATTTGCCCATTTCTTCTTCGTCGCCTCCTTCAAGCCCTTCTCGTAGGCTTTCTTTGCATCTTTGGGAGCCATCGCCGAGGTGAGGCTAACGGTAAGTCCCTCTACATTTGCGATCCTCTTCAGGAGGATGACTCCGACATCCGGGTTGTCGAGCGTGCGGCGGCCAGCCAGGCTGATGGGCTCGGAGCGATAGCCAGGCAGGACCGCTCGAAGTTCACAGCCCATGAGATCACGCTCGGTAATCTGGCGCCCTCCCAAGCTCCCAGGCATGCGGTTACTTCGGCCTCCGCCTGCACCAAACAGATCCAAGTCGGAGTTACCGATGCTCGCATCCTGCATGACCGCCATGTTATTGCCAAGCTGGAAGCTGAAACGGCCTTTCGTATCCGTGTAGCCCTCCGTGCGTGGCTGTCCGTGGCAGACGCGCTCAATTGCAACCGGTTCCGGAGGCGGCGTCCCATCATCCAACAGCACCTTGCCAGAGATAAAGATCGGGCGGTCAAACGTTGGAAACTGCTCCGGACGGGTTTGGTCCGGCCTCGGCATCGTGGGTGTACGTCCGGGTGAGCGTCCGGGGCCGGGCTGCGGGCCAGGTTGCGGACCAGGCTGCGGCATCTGCTGCTGCGGTGGAGCTTGTTGTTGTGCTTTTCCAAAGGAAGAGGAGAGGACGAGAGCAACAGCCGCGTGAAGAGCGAGACGGCAAAGAGAACGGTGGTACATGGAAACTACCTCCCGCGTGAATTGCGATCATTATGACATACAGGCAGACGCCTGCTTGTGAAAAACTGCGGCAAAAACAGAGATCCCAAAGAAGACATCCGGCTAGGAAACATCGACCAGCTGGTACAATTGAGTAGAGGGACGTGCGTGACACGACCAACCCAACTCGCCCTCCTGGCGGCCCTCATCCTTTGGATGGCCGGATGTTCTGAATCTCCCCAAACAACCAAAGCCCCCGAGCCTGAGAAGCCGGCTGAACCCGTTTCCGCTATGGAGGCTTACTATCAGCTTTTTCCAATGGCTCGCGCATGGGCGCCCGACCTGGAACTGCTCCAGATGGCGGACATTCGCGTTCCCGACATCAAGCCTGTCCCCGGTAAGGCCGTTGCATGGCAAGCCGTCTTTGTGTCCCCAAGCAAACGCCGCGCCCGGCGCTTTGTATACTCCGTCATCAAGACAGAAGGCTTAACAAAAGGTGTCTCCCCCTCCTCGGAAGAGAGCTATACGCCGCGCGGGCAGGCAAAGCCTTTCCGGATCGCAGCGTTCAAGATCAACTCAGTAGACGCCTACAAAACCGCGCTTCAACGAAGCGCCGAGTACGTAAAGAAGAATCCCGAGAAGCCGGTTACGTTTCTACTTGAATCCACGCCGGAGTTCCCGAACCCGACATGGCGGGTCATCTGGGGCGATTCCCTGCTCGTAAGCAACTATTCGGTATACGTAGACGCAACAACGGGCGGCTATCTGCGAACGATGCGATAGCTCTTAGAAACCTTGAGCTTCGACTGTAAGGTTTTGGCCTCCTGTCCGTATTTCCGGTTGAAAGGAGATATTGACCACCATGGAAACAAACCAGACCCAAACCTCAGGCTGTGCTTGCGGCTGCGGCTGCGGGTGCCAGTGCACGCCAGTCTGCAACTGCACGGCTGATTCAAAGTGCTGCGAAGACTGCCAGTGCGACGGTTAAGCCACGAGGGCGGAGAGCGAGAACCCTCCGCCCTCAACCAGCTTCTCAATAGTCACGACCGGTTTGTCGACTTTGTCGCGCGCAGAGTCAAGTCGCGTAC
>JADGHK010000159.1 GCA_019686145.1 Bryobacteraceae bacterium
TAATTGCGCCGGAAATTGGGATCGGCCAGCTCCACCGTCACATTCTTAGGCATCTGGATGATGCCGTTGCCCAAATCGAGCGGGGGCACGGGAGGAATGCCGTCGGTGAGCGTGCTTACTGCCGAGTACTCGTTTGCGGCCGGAAGCGTCACGGTGCTGATCACCGGATAGGTCTGGGCCGGATTACGCCCAAGGTTGACCGGGTCCCACGTGATTCCATACCCCGTCCGAATGACGAGCGTGCTGCCAAGCCGGTAGGCAATGCCAATCCGGGGTGCAAAGAGCTTCTTGCTCATCCGGAATCCGCAGTTTTGTGGAATGTTACCGAATCCACAGAGCGTCAGCTCGTTGTTTTGGAAGTTGTAGATTTCGAGCCCTCTGTTTCCGGATCGAACGGGCACGCCAAAGTACTCCCAGCGGAGGCCCATTGAGACGGTGAGTCTGGAAGTGGCCCGCCAGCGGACTCCGATATAAAGGCTGTTCGAAGTGTTTCGAGTGGTTCCGGACTCCGTGCGGATGCGTTTCTCAATGGAATTGGGAAGGCCGAGCAGGAATGCCGCATAGGAGTTGAAGTCATTGGTTGTGGCAGCCGGGTTGCTTCCGTCGGCCGCCCTGCCGGTAACGCCGCGGTTGAAGTTGAAGAAGCCAGGGTTACCCGAAGGCTCCATGCTCTCGATCTCAACCTTCAAGCCATTCCATCCGAATTTGAAGTCGTGCTTGCCTTTGACCCAGGTAGCATTGGCCACGTACTGCGACTGCGGAAGCTTGAGAGACCAAGGAGAGTTATTTTGGGCGCGCCCGAAGGCATCAAAACCGGATATGACAAATCCCGGCCATCCGCCGTCCTCTCTTCTTGGGCCGTTCGTGCCTGGAATGCCTAAAAAGTCGAGGCCCAGGTTCTCATCGAGCCGGATATTCTCGACCCGGTTGTTGATCAAAGTGCTGCCATAGTAGCCGTCGATGACAAAGTTGGGACTCACGGTGTAAATGGCTGAGTAAGTCATCGATAAAGTGTCACCGAAGCCCGTTCCGTCATAGGAGCCGCGATTCTCAATGCCCCGGCCGCCGAGCTGCCCAAACTGCGGCGGGTTGATAAAGCTCCAGTCGAGGTAGCTGATGCGGGCGCTCAAGTTCAGCTTCGATGTGGCTTGCGCGGTCAGTTTGCTGTCGAATGTCTTGCGGTCGAACGCAAAGGCTCCGTTGGCGAAGTAGTTGGCTCCCAGAACTCCAGGCCGGCCGGCGTTTGGAGACGGCGTCAGATCCGCGATCTTTTTTGCAGGTGGGCTGATGCGCGCCGCTGGAATGACATTGCCGGCGAAGGGCATGCGGAACTGGCCCTGCGCATTGCCGGTTTGCGGATCGTAGATCGCATAGGGAGATTCCGAGAAGTTCCCGGCTCGCATCAGGTCGGTCGGCACGTTGGCGAGCCGGAACGTGGACTGACGGTCGGGCGTCGCCTCGTAGGAGAAAAAGTAGAAAATCCTGTTCTTGACGACCGGCCCTCCGACCGTGCCCCCATACTGGTTCAGAATTCGCTTGGCCTGAGCCTGATTGCTCGGGAGAAAGTAAGGCCGCGCCTTCATGTGCTGGTTGTTGTGGTACCAGAACGCCGATCCGTGCAGATCGTTCGTGCCGCTCTTGATCTGGACGTTGACTGCGGCGCCTCCCGCAAAGCCCAGGTCTGGTTCATAGCTTCCCGTTTCCACCGTGACTGCCTCAATGGCCTCGAGGGCAGGCACGTATCCGGCGATGTGCGGGAGCCAGCTGTTCCAACTGGTCGCTCCGTCAACGCGCACTGCTGTCGATTGCGCGGTGGTGCCGTTCGAGTTGAGCTGCAACGCCCGGGAGGGGTTTGCCGAGATCGAGTGGGCATCCTGGGGCGGGCTGATTCCCGGAACCGTCACCAGCAGATTCTGATAGTTGCGCGTAACCGGGACGGGAACGTTCTGCAGATCGGAGGACCGGATCTCGTTGCGGACCACGGCGCTGTCGGTCTGCAAGGCGGCCGCCTGCGCGCTGACTTCGACCGTCTCCGCCACCTGGCCGAGCGGGAGCCTGGCGTCTGCCCGTACCGTCGTATTTGCGGTCGCCGCGACGTTCCGGAGACGAACGGTCTGAAAGCCGCTCGCCGAAACCACTACGTCGTATTGGCCAGGAGGAATGGAGGTAAGCGAATACATCCCCTCCGCATTCGCCACGATCTTCCACTCCTGGCCCGTGCCTTTGTTGGTAATGGTTATGCTGGCTCCCGGGATTACTCCGCCGGTCGCGTCAGTGACGTTGCCGACAAGCGCCGCGGAGAGCGCCTGGGCATAAACCGGCGTCTTCGGAAGCAGGAAAGCAACGAGGAGGACCAGGCGCAGCGATAGCACAAACGTTGTGCCCATTCTGTTTCTCATGAAAATCCCCTTCACATCAGATGTTGTAGGCTAGACCCCGCACATACCAGTGGTGAACAGACAGTAACAGATCGGGGGTGAGGACAAGCTCCTCACCCCGCTATTACAGCAACAGCAGTTCCCCCTAGCCCGACGGCTGCAGATCTTAGCCACTGGGCGGACCCAATTATCTGTTTGGAGGAAACCCATCGCAAGTAACGAGTGGTAAACAAGTGGTTACATCTTTAGTGGATACGGCCGGCTAATCTCCTAATTTTCCAGTTCGCGCAGCGCGACGTGGCGGACTTCCACCGGGCTCGACTGGTCAAAGCGGGCCTCGACGACCGCTTCAAAGGAGTTGGGAATCTTCCCGAACGCTTGTCTCAGCGACGCTACCAGTCGGGTTACGTACTCCGGGCGCGTCAGATATTCAATGGCGGCCCATGTGCACATGCTGTTTGCGGATCCCACCAGGGTGAACCACGAGCCGCCGCCGGGGCTGTGGTAACGGGCGATCATGGCCGCTCCGACTAAATCCGTTACACGTGCCACATCCGGATACGCCTTCTTCTCTCCGGGCTTCGGGCGCAGGTTATGGATCTGAAAGTCGCCGATTCGGAAGTTCGAGCTCACCAGCGCGTTCCGAAGGTGCGGGTTGAACTTGGGTGCGCCAATGAAGATCACATTCGCGCCGTTGGCGGCGTCCCAGGAAAGCATGTGGCTGCGAACGATCGTCAAATTGTTATGCCTTGACAGGGCGTTGCCCAGCAGGATCGCACCGATCGCTTCGCCCACCGCAAGGTAGTGGTAGCTGGGCGAAAGATTCTGCGTACGCAGCTGCTTCTTCCAGACTTCGAGCCGCTTCGCCTCCTGGGAATCGGCGCTGGAGGGCCACTGGTTGATCTGGCCATCACGGACATGAGCAATGAGATCGACGCCCTCCGGGGTAGTTGTCTGAACGCGCAGCGAGAGCGGAACGCCCAAGGCAATCAGCGTTGGCTTGGGAGAGGAGAAATACGGCTTCCAAAGCTCTTCAAATGCCGGATTCTCTTCTGCTACGGGATGCTTGGTCCCAAAACGCGCCGCGAACGCCCAAAGCGCGATCAGGCATAGGATACCGGTAAGGACGATCACAGGCCAGCGGAGAGCGCGTTCGGAAGGAGCGGGCGGCGCCGGGAGGGGCTCCGGAACCGGAGGAGGAGGGCTGGGCACGCGGTCTTCGAAGACAACGGAGAATGCCCCTTTGGGCACTGTGATCAGGACCGGATCATTCCGCCCCTCGTCCAAATAATACTCAGCCAGCCGGGATCGCAGCCGGCCGACCTGGACTCTCACCGAGGGGTCGGTTCGCGGGTCGTAGGATTCTTCCTTGCCTAGTCCCTCGACACCAATGCGGTACTCTTTGAGGCCGTGCGCGTCGCCTGCCAGCGTACATTCCACCAGGTACTCCAGCAACCGGCGCAATGATCCGCTCGTTCGGAACGTGTTGCTCGATAAGACCTTATCGACCTGCCGCCTCACGATATCTTCATGGAGGCCGTTCGGCATAGCAAGATTATATGTCACGACACAAAAATCATAGGCTTCAGGTCGCATGTAACCTTACTTGTTACCCGTTGTTTCTTCCGCGACCTGCCAGGCGAACCTACACTGGGCTTGTTTGCGTCCGATGCGGAGGAAACTTGTTTCATCGATTGCGGTGGGAACGGTGACGGCTCGCGTTCTGCCTCTGGTCCTCGCATTGCTGGCCGCGAATCCGGCCCTGGCAGACGACGAAATCTATGAAAAGAACATCCGTCCCCTGCTGATCGAGAAGTGCGGCGGCTGCCACAATCCGCAGGCGAAGACTGGCGGCTTGGACCTCACGACACCGGAAGGGCTTCGGCATGCCGACCGGGAAGCGGGTCTCCTCCAGGCCCCCGATGCGAACGCAAGCCGACTGATGCAGGTTGTGCGATGGCAGGGGAAGGTGAAGATGCCTCCCACCGGACAGCTTTCCCCAGCCCAAGTGGGTTTGCTCGAGCGATGGATTCAGGGAGGCGCCCGGCTACCGGGCGAATCGCCGAATGAGGCGGCGAAGAACGGCGGACAGAAGAGCAAAGGAGCATCCCACTGGGCGTTCCAGCCGGTTCGCAAACCGGTTCTTCCAAAAGTGCAACACCGGGACCGCGTACGGAACGAGGTAGACCTTTTTATCTTTCAGAGGCTGGAAGAGGCAGGACTGAAGCCGCCCGCGGAAGCCGACAAGCTGACCTTGCTGCGTCGCGCCACCTTCGACCTCCATGGCCTCCCTCCGACTCCCGAGGAGATCCGGGCCTTCCTTGCAGACACGGCTCCAGACGCGTATGAACGCCTGATCGACCGTCTCCTGGCGTCCCCGCGCTACGGTGAGCGATGGGGCCGCCACTGGCTGGATGTCGCTCGCTATGCTCAGACAGGCGGAATCGACGAAAACGTCTCCTATCGCGAGGCATGGCGATACGGCGAATACGTCATCGATGCTTTCAATCGTGACCTTCCGTTCGACCAATTCATCGTCGAGCAACTGGCCGGCGACGTTCTACACAAGGGAACAAACGACTACATCCGGGGCCGTATCGCAACCGGTTTCCTGGCGCTGGGACCCAAGGCGATCGTCGAACAAGACAAGACCAAGCAGCTCTACGACGTGATCGACGAGCAGATCGACACCACTTCGAAGGCATTTCTCGGCCTTACGATCTCCTGCGCCCGGTGCCACGACCATAAGTTCGATCCCATCTCGACCGAAGACTACTACGCCTTAGCATCCATCTTCCGTAGCACGCGGTTATATGAAACCCTCGAAGGCCGCAGCTCGACACTGTTTTTCACGCCTCTGGTTCCGGACGAAGTCTATGACCGGTACAGGAAGCGGCAGGACGAGATCGCGGCAAAGCAACTGGAGATTGAGGCGCTGATTGAGCCCGAAGTCACCGATTATGTGTATCGCGAGCTCCACCCGAAGCTTGCGGATTACATGGTTGCCTCGTGGCATGTGGAGAAGAAAGGGCGTTCGGCGCAAAAGGTCGCTCAGGATCGGGGACTCGACGCCAGGATTCTCGAGAAGCTGGCGAAATACCTGAAACCCGACGGATCATTCCGCCCCTTCCTGACCGAATGGCATGAATCGACGGAAGCGAACGTCGGTGCCGTCGCTGAGAAGTATGTCGCCCTCATTCAAGACCCTGCGCGGCGATGGCGGAACATCCTTGAGAAATGGGCGAAAGAAGTGCAACTTGCCGTTGCAAACGGAAAACAGCCGCCTCCAAAGGTGCGGTTCGAGGGATTTGCGTTTACCCGGGAGTCGGAACGCTTCTTCGGCGACATCTCTTTCCTGAAGAGCACCTTCAATGAGAAGGATCGTGAAGACGGAGCCTTTGCAATCCCGGAAGGAGAGAGAAAACGGTACCTTGCCGCTGCTACGCGAAAGAAGGTCGAACTCCTCGAGCAGGAACTGGCTGAGCTAAAACGGACCGCGCCTTCGAGGCCGATGGTTGCTCACGGTGTCGCTGAAGGAGAGCCCTTCGAACAGCGTGTTTTCATCCGCGGGAATCACGCGAACCTTGGCAAGCCGGTTCCGAAACGGTTTCCCGTTGTGCTCGCGGGCTACAGTCGACCGCGGATCGAGACGGTCAGCGGGCGGCTGGAGCTGGCCCACTGGATCGCATCGCCTGCGAATCCTCTTACCGCGCGTGTGGCCGTAAACCGGATCTGGCTCTGGCATTTTGGCCAAGGGCTGGTTCGCACGCCGGACAACTTTGGCCTGCGCGGAGAGCTGCCCACGCATCCGGAACTCCTCGACTATCTTGCGGCGCGATTCGTCGAGGAGGGCTGGTCGATCAAGGCGATGCACCGGCTGCTCATGACGTCGTCGACCTATCGCTT
>JADGHK010000160.1 GCA_019686145.1 Bryobacteraceae bacterium
CCACGCGCAACCGGCCCGGATGGAGCTGAGGATGCGGACTGCGTTCAATCTGCTTGGACCGCTCACGAACCCGGCGGGGGCCCGCGTCCAGCTTGTCGGCGCGCCGTCTCGGGATGCGGCGGCGCTCATGGCGAAGGCTCTGGCTTGCATGGGGTTGCAAAGGGGCTTCGTGGTTCACGGCTCCGACGGTTTGGATGAGATCACAACCACTGGCTCCACCTTCGTATTCGAAGTGTCTGATGGAGCGATCGCCGAATATGCGCTGAGCCCGGAGGATTTTCAAGTGCCGCGCGCGGCGATTGAGGACCTGAAGGGCGGAGACCGGAACGTCAACGCGGCCATTGTGCGGGAAGTCCTGGATGGGGCGCGAGGGGCGAAGCGCGATATCGTCCTTGTGAATGCGTCTGCGGCTCTGGTGGCTGCCGGGAAGGCCTCCAGTTTCGCGGATGGCATGAAGCTTGCCGCGGATTCGATCGATTCGGGTAGGGCACGGGCCAAGCTGGACCAGCTGACAGCGTTCACCCAGGCCCTCTAGCGCGGAAGAGCATCCCGGCACGTTCCCCGCCGGCCGGGCTCAAACCGCTCCGAAACAGGCAAAATCGGGCCAAAATCAGCGAGGTTCGTGGTAAAATGCAATAGAAGGGGGCGCAACGGTTTCGACGGGATTGAATCGTTGTGAGAAGGCGTGTCGGGTTCCGAGCTCCCGTAAAACGATCGGAAAACAATAACTGCCAATACTCAGCAGTTTGCTTACGCTGCCTAATTTCTAGGCAGCCGCTCCAGCAGGCAGGCTCGCATGCCGGCTAGTGAGCGTCATATGGCGAGCTGGGTCGAAGGCTTCTGCTCGTAGCCGTAGGCCGAGATCAATCGGGCTAAGCTGACGCTTCTTGCCGGTTCAACGGCGTCAGTCGAAAAATGAGGAACCGGATACACACGTAGGCTTTTCACGGCGGGCTTTCTCGGACGGGGGTTCGACTCCCCCCGCCTCCACCAAAATTCCACCTTCCCACCTTCGAACACTTCTTAATTTCACCGAATCTGCCCATCACCGTAAAGGGATTCAAGGCATTGGCAGGAGATCCAGCTCTCTGGCTAGGGTAAACTGTGTGAAAGAATCCAAATCCATGGGCGGAACTCCTACGCCAGCCGAAACGACGTCCGCGCTTCAAGACGCGATTGCGGATCTGAAGAATACTGCCCGCGAGCAGTTATCCGCAGCTTGGCAGATTCATGTCGAGCGCGTGCAGGAGCGTCTGCTGGAAGGCTGGGCTCAACAGATCGAGCGCGTATTTGACGAGCGCTTTGAGGATCTGGCTGCGCGCGTGGAGGAGCAGTTTCAGCGAAAGCTTGCCGGCGAACTGGCGAGCGCCCAGTCCAGGTCGAAACGGGAGCTGACTGAGCGGCTCAACCAGTCCTTCCGCCGGATTGCAGCGGCGGAAACGGCATCGGGCTGGTCAGCCGCCCTTCTGGATGCCACGCGTGATTTTGCTGCGATCGCTGCACTGTTCTTCGTCTCGACGGAAGTGCTGCGGTGTGAAGCCGTGCGCGCGGCGGAAGACCATCCTGCTCAGGCGTTGATTGGCCGCGAAATCCCGCTGGGTTCCGCTCCGGCATTTGCCAGTGCCGTAGACTCCAAAGATCCGGTTGTCGCCTTCCGGTCCCCCGGCGAACTCAGTGAGCCGGTCGCTGAGGCGTTTGGAGCAAAGAATGAAGGAAGGGCGTACCTGTTCCCGCTGTTGAGCCGTCAAAGGGTTGTAGCTGTTCTCTACTGTGAACCAGGGGAACAGCCGGTTGACTCAAACGGCCTGGAGCTCTTGTGTGCGCTCGCCGCGAATGCTTTAGAAGAGCGGATCCGGTCGAAAGGCGCTTCGGGTCTTATCGGTATCTCCGCCATTGAGTCCGCTGTCGCGCGCGAAACGCCGTGGGCTTCGCTCTCCAGAGAGGAGCAGGACATGCACTTGCGTGCTCAGCGGTTTGCCCGGGTGCAGGTTGCCGAGATGCGCTTGTATAAAGCCGGCGCAGTAAAGGCGGGGCGGTCTGAGGGCCGTTTATATGAAAGCCTTCGAGAGGACATCGAAGCGGGTCGTCAAGAATTTTATCGTCAGTTCATCGCAACGTGTCCTTCGATGGTCGATTACTTCCATCTGGAGTTAGTACGCACGCTGGCCAATGATGATGCTTCACTCTTGGGTCCGGACTACCCCGGCCCGCTGGTATAGGATTCTGGTTACCTGCCTTCTCGCGCTCCTGCCTTTGCTGCTTGTCACGGGAGCCGCGCCCGCACAGAAGGCGAGTCAGAAGAGGACCACGGCAAAAACTCATAAAACCGGGAAGAAAGCTGCACCGAGGAAAGCGTCAACAAAAGGTTCTCCTGCCAGTCGATCGGTTCCTCCTATCTCTGCTTCGTCTCCCCTCGCGCAGCTGGTAAAGGCGTATCGGGCAAAGCCGACGCCCCAACTGCGCGACCGCATCCTGAGCTACGCGGCCGCGCGATCGAAACAGTCATCGGGAGCGCTGGGCTATCTCGCGATCGGCCTCACAAGCCTGGAGCGAAACGAGCTCGAGAACGCGATTCAGTATCTCTCCGCCGCAGCGCCCGGACTGCCCAAGCTTGCCGACTACATTGCTTACTGGCTGGCTACTGCAAACTTGAGGGCAGGCCGGACCGCGGACGCGCTGCAAGCGTTGCAGCCGGTCTGGTCGATGTCTCCCGCCTCGCCTGTTCTGGGAGAAAGCGCGATCCTCGGCGCTCAGATCCATTTGAAGAACGAAATGGTCGATGCGGCGCTGGAGCTGCTGCGAAAGCATGCTTCGGTCCTTCCTCAACCGGCAGGCGATGCTCTGCTCGCCTCGACATACGAGTCGTCTGGCGACCGGCGTGCTGCTGCGCTGCTCTGGCAGAAGATTTATCAGCAGTACCCTTTAAGCACCGAAGCGGAGCAGGCTGAGGTGGCTCTCCGGCACCTGCGCGAGCTGATGGGAGCCGAGTTCCCCTCGCCGTCTCCGAGGGAGATGCTCGCCAGGGTGGACAAGCTGACCGCTCTTGGCAAGTATTCGACCGCCAGGGCCGAGCTTCGGGAACTGATCGGCGTGCTTGACAATCCTGAGCGTGATGTCGCACGCGTGCGGCTCGGGGCAATCGATTATCACGAACGCAAGAACGTTGAAGCGCTTCGGTACCTGAAGGGCCTCCAGGTTTCGGCGCCGGAAGCCGATGCCGAACGCCTCTACTACATCGCCGCCCTCTCCCGCCGGATGAATAACGACGACGACCTGGAATGGGCGGTCCGGGAACTGGACCGGCATCACGAAAAATCGCCCTGGCGTCTTGAGGCGCTGGTCGTTGCGGGAAACCGCTTTCTCCTGGTTAACGATACCGATCGCTACGCGAAGTATTACCGCGCTGCCCACGAATCCTTCCCCGGTCATCCCACTGCTGCGTACGGCCATTGGAAGGTGACATGGCTGCACTACATGCAGCGCCGCTCCGACGCGGCGGAGCATCTTCGCGAGCATTTGAAGCTGTATGGCTCCACGGACAAGGCGGGCGCCGCGCTTTACTTTTTAGGCAGGCTGGCCGAGGACAAGAAGAGGCTTACAGCGGCGTTGGCCTACTTTCAGGAACTCACCACCCGGTTCCCGAATTCGTACTACACGGTGCTCGCGCGCGACCGGATGGCAGAGAATCCCGCCTACTCGTCACTGGTTCCCGATCCTTCTGTCCAGAAGTTCCTGGCGGAGGTGAAGTTCCCTGAGCGAGACCAATGGCCTTCGTTTGAGGAAACTCCGGTGATTCGCCACCGGCTGGAGCGGGCCCGGTTGTTCTGGAATGGAGGCCTTGACGACTGGGCCGAGACCGAGTTGCGCTACGGCGCGCAAAAGGAGGGCCCCGCACCTCTTCTGGCGATGGAGCTTGCCTCCGCCGCCGTTCGTCGCGGGGCGCCGGATGAAGGGATCCGCTACATCAAGAGGCTGGTGCCGGGCTACCTCTACATGCCGTTCGAAGCCGCCCCGGAAAGCTTTTGGCGCCTGGCTTTCCCGATGCCGTACCGGACGCATCTGGAATTGCACGCATCGCGGAATGGCCTGGATCCTTACCAGCTCGCCGCGCTGATCCGTCAGGAATCTGAGTTCAATGCGAAGGCGGTTTCGAGAGCAAAAGCGTATGGCCTGACGCAAGTTCTCCCATCGACCGGGCGCTTTCTCAGCCGCCGGGTTGGAATTTCCCGGTTCCGCTCTTCGATGCTGTTCAACCCGGAGGTCAACCTCAAGATCGGTTCCTATTACCTCAAGAGTCTGCTCGATCAATTCAACGGGCAGTGGGAGCCCACGCTGGCATCCTACAACGCCGGCAAGTCGCGGGCGGATTCATGGCTGCAGTGGGGTGATTTCCGCGAGCCTGCGGAGTTTATTGAAACCATCCCGTTCACCGAAACCCGGGAATATGTCCAGATCGTCTTGCGGAATGCCGACGTCTACCGGAGGCTTTATGCCTCTAACGGAACGACCGTCGCCTCATCGGCGCCTTGAAGCGTCAATCTCAACTCAATCGTTCCGCTGTCAGACGAACGCTGACAGCGGAATGACTTCCCGCAGACGGGCTGCCGCGTTCTCAGGCGTAATGTCCCTTTGCGGCGTCGCCAGCATTTCGTAGCCGACCAGAAACTTACGAACTGTCGCGGACCGCAGCAGCGGCGGGTAGTAGTGCGCGTGAAAGTGCCATTCGGGATGAGGCTCTCCGTCAGATGGTCGCTGGTGAAAGCCCATCGTGTAGGGGAAGGGTACTTCAAAGAGCCGATCGTAGCCGGATGTGAGTTGCTTGAGGATTGCGGCCAGGTCGTCCCTCTCCCTGTCGTCCAGCTCATCCATTGCCGTCAGGTGCCGCTTGCTGAGGAGAAGCGTCTCAAACGGCCAGACCGCCCAAAACGGCACGACGACTAAGAAGCTCTCGTTTTCTGCGACGATCCGGGTGCCCGCACTCTGCTCCAGCTTCGCGTACTCGCAAAGAAGGCATTTGCCGTGGGTCCACTGATACGCCGAAAGCGAGTTCTGCTCGCGGTGCAGCTCATTCGGGATGTTCTCATTCGCCCAGATCTGGCAGTGGGGGTGGGGATTGCTGGCGCCCATGCTGGCTCCCCGGTTCTCGAAGATCTGAACGGAACGGATCCACGGCACGGCGCTCAATTCACGATACTGCTCTTCCCATACGTCGACGACCTTGCGCAGATCCCTGACGCTCATTTGTGCAACCGTCAGATCGTGACGAGGGGAGAAGCAAACGACGCGGCAGATTCCCCGTTCCCCTCGAGCCACCAGGAGTCCATCCTGTTCCGTGACCTCATCCGGAGTATCCGGCATGAGCGCCGGGAAGTCGTTGTCGAAAACAAAGGTACTGGTGTAGTTCGGGTTGCGGGCGCCGCCGGCACGAGGGTTGCCTGGGCATAGATAACACGCAGGGTCGTACTCCGGCTGCCGTTCCAGTGCGGACTTCTCCATCTGACCCTGCCACGGCCGCTTGGTTCGGTGAGGCGAAACGAGGACCCATTCGCCCGTAAGGGGATTGAATCGCCGGTGTGGATGCTCTTGCAGATTAAGCACGAACACAGAATCGCACATTGACCGGTAGACAAGGGACTGCGATCAGGCTGAGCGGTGACGTTTTTCAGCGTTTGCGCCGGGTCCGGGAACGGGAGACAATTCTCAGGAACCGTCCGGCTAACTGGACGTAGGTACCGCTGATCGGGTGGGTCCAATGGCGTTTTCACAACAAACCAGGGAAGAGGCTTTGGCGCGGGCTGGCGGACGCTGCGAATGCACCCGGCGTTGTGTTCACCACGCCGGACACCGGTGCAACGCGGACGTCTCGGCGGGCGGAATGCATTTTCATCACATCCTGTCTCCGTGGGCGGGCGGCCCCGACACGCTGATGAACTGCGAAGTGCTATGCACCGCCTGCTTCCGCTTTGCTTCGAGCTACGGAACCCAGTAGACGCAGCGCCTTTTTCAGCGTCGTGCTGGCGGGAAGAGCCGGGATCAGCGAGCGCTTCACCCATTGCATGGGTTGGGGAACGTCTTCACTCTCTGCGCGCTGCACCGTGAATGTGTAGTTGTGGTGTGTGATGGAATGCCGGAAGGATCCGACCGGCTTTCCTAGCAGTCTCGCTTTGGGCATCTGTTCCCGGTCTGGCAGCTCCCAGAACCCGCGCAACCGGCTGCTTTCGGCGCCGCGCTGCCACAGAAGCAGCTCGTCCCCCCGTTCGACTACCAGGAGCATCCGGTTGA
>JADGHK010000161.1 GCA_019686145.1 Bryobacteraceae bacterium
AAGATCACAAAGCCGTCCGACATGGAACTCGCCCGTTTCCTGCTCGCAGAAGAGACGGCTCGACGGAAGGCCTCGTGAGCAGCGTTCGAACCGGGCTTGGCTGGGACAATCACCGCATCGCTCCGGGACGCCCGCTCATCCTCGGAGGGATCAGGATCCCTAGCGACTTCGGGCTGGAGGGCCACTCCGACGCCGATGTGTTATTACACGCAATCACGGACGCTCTGCTGGGCGCCGCGGCGCTTGGCGACATTGGCATGCACTTTCCCGACACCGATCCGCAGTGGAAGGGCGCAAGCAGTATCCAGTTCCTCGAACACGCCTTCCGCCTTGTGCGCGAGCGCGGCTTTGAAATCGCGAACGTCGATTCAACCGTGATTCTGGAGCGGCCCAAGCTCAAAGACCACCGACTAGCGATCCGGGAAAACATCGCCGCCACTCTTGGCCTGCCCCTGGATGCCGTCTCCGTGAAGTTCAAGACTTCGGAAAGGGTGGGACCGGTCGGGGAAGGGCGGTCCGCCGAAGCCCAGGCGATCGTAACCCTGTATAAATCCTGACTACGCCAAAAATTTTCCTTCGGTCCGGCGCAATCCGGCATCCCGAGCGGGTTTCCGCCGATCTACTATATAGAAAGAACTGGGGGCGCAGTCATGGCCGAGAGTCTTGATTTACCAATCCATCCGGCAGATCGGCCCGTGGTCGTTAACAGCGATGGGAACCGGATCGTGCTCGATTTTCCGAACCTCAAGGCGGCTTTCCAGCTCCTCAAGCCCTGGTCCGGACAGGCGAAACGTGTTGAGCTGGCGGAGCGGATCCACGAGGCGCTAAGGCTTGCGGGTCTCAGCCTGGAGGTCAAGGTTCAGGGAAAACCCGTCGCAGAACTCGGCTCCGGCGAGAAACGAGGGCTGATTTTACGGCTTCTTGGAATCCGCTAGCCGTCTTAGTTGACGCCGCTCTTCTTCCGCGCGGGCAGAAATTCGTCGTTCGGCCGCCAGGTGGGCAGCGCCGCGGCATCCGCACCGATCAGAAAACCAAACTTTGCAATTTCTTCCAGACCTGAAAAGTCCCAGTCTTCGCGATACTCGTCCGACGGCTGATGATAGTTCTTTGAGTTGTACTCCTGAAATACGGTGTTCCCGAAGTCTACGGGCTTGCCCTCGAACTGAGTGCCCATGCTCACAGAAAAGGCCGGTATGCCCGCCTTTGCGAACGAGAAGTGATCGGAGCGGTAGTAGGTTCCCTGTTCCGGCCGCGGGTCCGGCTTGATTTCGAGGCGAAGCCGTTTCGCTACGTTCTGAACGACCGGCCAGACTGTGGTGCGCTCCGCCCCATTCACTACGACGTCCCGCGTTCTTCCGAAGGGATAAAAGGCGTCAAAGTTGACCGCAAGAGCGGTCTTGCCCGCGCTAACGACCGGCTTCCGGGCATAGTATTCCGATCCACGCAACCCGCTCTCCTCTGCGGTGACGAAAAGGAACAGCGCGGAGCGCTTGGGCTTATGCTCGAGCGACGCCCACGCCCGTGCGATTTCAAGAACGATGGCGCATCCCGTCGCGTTGTCGACGGCCCCGTTATAGATTGCATCGCCGTTCACCGGCCTGCCCACGCCCAGGTGGTCCCAGTGAGCGCTGAAAATGACCGCCTCGTCCTTGAGGGTCTCGTCGCTGCCGGGAATCTTCCCCACAACATTCCGCGTCTCAATCTGGCGGATCTTGCTTGGGATGGAGCCCTTGATACGGATGCCAAGCGGGAAGGCCTTAAAGCCGCGGGAATCAGCGGCCCGCAAGAGTTCGTCCAGAGTTTTGCCCGCCAGTTTGGCCAGTCTTCCGCCTCCCTCGGTGCTGATCCAGCCGGCAAACGCGAGTTGCGGACCTTCCGCCTTGACCTGGAAATCCTCCCGACCCCAGGAACTTCGCACAACGTCCCAGCCGTAACCGGCGGTCGGGGTCGTATGGATAATCAGACAAGCCACTGCTCCCTTCCGGATTGCCTGTTCGTACTTGTACGTCCACCGGCCGTAGTAGGTGAGCGCCCGCCCGCCGAAGAAATTCGGATCCGTCGACGGAGGCTCGTTGGTGAACAGCACGACAACCTTGCCGGTGACGTCAATTCCCTTGTAGTCATCCCAGCCGAACTCGGGCGCGGTGATGCCGTGGCCCACAAAGACGGCCTCGGCGTCGAATGCCGCGTTCGGATTCTGCTGCTGGGTGACGCCGACGAAATCTTCAAGCCACTTGTAGGATAGGCCTCCCGTCTTGCCCGCGGCCGAGAGAGTCGCAGTCGGCTGCGTCTCGACGCCGACGAGAGGCACCCGCTGGAAGAAGGTGCCCATGTCGCCCGCGGGCTTCGCCCCGATCAGTGCCAGTTGCGTGGCCAGATACTCCGTGGCCAGCAACTCCCCACGGCTTCCAACGCCGCGGCCTTCCAGGAGGTCGCTGGCGAGAAACCTGGTGTGGGCCCGGATCCTCTCCGCATCGATCTCCTGTGCGGCTGCCGGAGCTAAAGCCGCCAGACTGAGAAGCAGGGCGAGCCTTCGCATCGGGTGAACAACCTCCGTGTTAACCACCCATCTTACCTGCTCCGTGTGAACTACTGCTCGGATGCGTTGTCGCGGGTGAGGTACTGCACAATCACGGAAACGCGGCGATTGGAGGGATGTTCGGGCATTTTGGCATTCCGGAGTCTCTGGTCGGCGTAACCGCGGATCTGGGAAATCTGACTTGCCGGTACTCCGCCAGCCTGAAGTACCCGGCGCGCCGCATTGGCCCTGTCCGCTGATAGTTCCCAGTTGGAGTAAGTACCGCCGTTCGAGTAAGGCCGCGCGTCGGTGTGACCTTCGACCAGGATTTTGTTAGGCAGCTTACGAAGCTCTTGTGCGAGGCGAGTAAGTAAGTCGCGACCGCTCTCGGTGGGTTCACCGCGGCCGCTTTCAAAGAACATGCCGGTCTCTGTCTCGAGCAGTTCTATTCGCAGGCCCTCGCCAGTGATGATCAGCTCCACCTGGTCCTTGAACCGCTCAAAGTCGGGTAAGTCCTTCAGTGCATGCTCGACCAGGTCCTTCAACTTATCCATGTCTTCTTTCCGCACGGCCAGGCTTTCGCCCGATCCGGCGATGTTCGTGCCTGTTAAGTTGGCATGCCCGGACGGGTCGCGGAAGTAGAGGCTTACGGCCTTTTTGACCTTCTCATTGGTGTTGAGAAGCCATAGGACGATAAATAGGGCCATCAACGCCGTGACGAAGTCGGCGTAGGCGACTTTCCAGGCGCCGCCGTGGTGTATTCTATGCGGCTTCCGCTTCTTGATGATCACGATTGGAGCTTGAGGTACTGCCGGTTCCGGTACGGGTGTTCCTGCTTCCGCTTCCGGAACGGCTGTTGGTGTTCCTGGTCCCTGTATCGAGGTCGCCATGCTCGATCATGCTGCAGCGGCTGTTGATGAAGCTGCCGGAGCTCCTTTGCAGTAGGCTTCCATCTCCTTGAAACTTGGCCGGACGTGAGATGGGATTGCGCGGCGGGCAAACTCTACTGCGATCAGAGGGGCGTTTCCGCGCATCATCGAGAGGAGTCCTACCCTGAGCATGTTGTAGTACTGAGAGGCAGCTTCGTTTCGCTTTGCGATGGCGGCGGCGAGTGGCGCCACGATGCCATAACAAAGCAGAATTCCGAGGAACGTCCCGACGAGCGCCGAGGCTACCTTGTGGCCGATCTCTTCTGGCGGGCCTCCCAGGGCCCCCATGGTGATAACCACGCCAAGCACAGCCGCTACGATACCGAGACCGGGCAGGGAATCGGCTACCGTCTGCAAGGCGGTTACAGGTTCGGCTAACTCATGCTCGTGGAGTTCGACGTCCATCTCCATCAACTGGTCCAGTTCCATGGTGTCGATGCCGCCTGTGATGTTCAAGCGAACTGTGTCGCAGAAGAAACTTAGGGCCTCGTGGTCGGCAAGAAAGTCAGGAAATTTCGCAAAAAGTTTGCTCTTGTGCGGTTCTTCGATGTCCAGCTCTAACTGTTGGGTGCCATTTTTTCGCAAATAGATAAAGATGTCGTTTAGCATCTTGAGCTGGTCGAGGTAGAATTCCTTGGTGTACCTGCTTCCTTTGACGATTCCGAGGAGCCCTGAGAAGATCCGCTTGACAGTCGTCAAAGGATTCGCGATCAAAACAGTGCCAACGGCCGCGCCGCCGATGATCACCAGTTCTGCAGGCTGGAAGAGCACCAGCAAGTTCCCGTGCTCTAACAGGTAGCCGGCTATGATCGACCCTAGGACGACGACGATTCCGACAATGGCAAGCATGGTTTTGATCGCCCCCGGATATTCTCATCGCTAGAACCGGCTTAATCTTTAATCACGCTAAAGCCGATAGACATTTAGGTGATGGATTTGCTAACTTATGCCTGAGAAGCAGATCGTGCAGACCGAAACCACGCCGAAGCCGGATCTTGACTCACCTCCTCCATTCTCTCGGGAGGCCCTCACGCACCTGAGAGCTTTGGAAGCGGAAAGCATTCATATCATTAGGGAAGTTGCGGCGGAGTTCGAGCGTCCCGTGATGCTCTACTCGATCGGCAAGGATTCTTCTGTTCTGGTCCGCCTGGCGCAGAAGGCCTTCTATCCCGGCAAGATCCCGTTCCCTCTGCTGCATGTAGACACCACGTACAAGTTCGGGGAAATGATTGAGTTCCGGGACCGCTATACCGCCGAGATCGGCGCCAAACTGGTGGTCTACACCAATCAAAAGGCAATCGACGAGGGGGCGAACCCGTTTGCCCTTGGTACGCAGAAGTGCTGCGGCCTATTGAAGACCAGGGCGCTGTTGGACGCGCTGGCTTCGGGACCCTACGACGCCGCCTTCGGAGGCGCGCGGCGTGACGAGGAGAAGTCCCGGGCCAAGGAGCGTATCTATTCGTTCCGGGACAGTTACGGCCAGTGGGATCCCAAAAACCAGCGCCCGGAGTTGTGGAATCTATACAACAGCCGTATCGACAAGGGGGAAAGCATCCGCGTTTTTCCCCTTTCCAACTGGACTGAGCTGGATGTCTGGCAGTACATCCACTTTGAAAAAATCCCGATTGTTCCTCTGTACTTCGCGAAGCCGCGGCCCGTCGTAGTCCGCGGCGACCACCTGATTCCCGTCGAGCACAATCCGCCGCTGCTGCCCGGCGAAAAGCCGCAAATGGTAATGTGCCGTATGCGCTCTCTTGGCTGCACGTACTGCACGGGAGCAATCCGCTCTGAAGCAGATACAGTACCCAAGATTATCCACGAGCTGTTCTTCATGCGCCGGTCGGAGCGCGAGAACCGCGTGATTGACCACGATCAGGAAGGCTCCATGGAAATCAAGAAGCGGGAGGGGTACTTCTAGCCATGAGCGCCCCGGCGGCAGCAACGATCGAGCAATTTCTCGAGCAGGAACATCGCAAGCAGCTTCTGCGGTTTACAACGGCGGGCAGCGTGGACGATGGGAAATCCACTCTCATTGGGCGCCTGCTTTACGATACCAAGGGCGTCTACGAGGACCAGCTTGCCAGCATCGCCAAGTCGCCGGTGAACCGTTCCGGACGGGCGGTGGATCTGTCCCTGCTGACGGATGGCCTCCGGGCGGAGCGGGAGCAAGGCATTACGATCGATGTCGCTTACCGGTACTTTGCGACGCCCAGGCGCAAGTTCATCATTGCGGACACGCCCGGCCATGAGCAATATACGCGGAATATGGCCACAGGAGCCTCCACGGCGGAGCTGGCCATCATTCTGATCGATGCCCGGAAAGGCGTGCTTCCTCAGTCGCGCCGCCACGCCTACATTTCAGTTCTGCTGGGAATTCCTCATCTTGCGGTTGCTGTCAACAAGATGGATTTGGTGGATTTTAGCCGAAATACGTTTGACAGCATCTGCCGGAATTTTCGTGAATTCGTCGATAAGATTGGGGGCCCGGAGCCTGTGTTCTTCCCGATCTGCGCGCTCGATGGCGATAATGTCGTCACCCGCAGCGAACGAACCCCGTGGTATGAGGGGCCCAGTCTGCTCGAACATCTGGAAACGGTACCGATCGGCAGCTCGAACGGCTTCGACGAACTGCGATTCCCGGTGCAATACGTCATCCGGCCATCGCTGGATTTTCGCGGGTATGCCGGACAGGTTGCAGCCGGGACTATCCGCCCGGGTGACGTGGTCATGGCTCTGCCGTCGGGACGCACGTCGCGCGTGAAATCCATCGTTACCTGGGATGGCGATCTGGAGAAGGCGTTTGCACCGATGTCGGTGACCGTGACGCTCGAGGA
>JADGHK010000162.1 GCA_019686145.1 Bryobacteraceae bacterium
ATGAATGTCGTTATGACGGGCTCCGGAAAGTTCGTCGAGCTGCAAGCGACCGCCGAGCAAGTCCCCTTTGACGATGAGAGGCTGGCAAGCCTGCTGGCGCTCGGCCGAAAAGGGATTGCTGAATTGATGCAGGTGCAGCGGCAGGCCCTCCAGGAAAAGTGAGACTCTACTGCGCCACCACCAATCCTGGTAAGCTCCGCGAGTTCCGTCTGGCCGCCTCACGCTTTCAGTACGACTTCGACATCGATTCTCTGCCGGACTTGCGCCAGATTCCGCCGTGCGAGGAAACGGGCGCGACATTCGAAGAGAATGCGGTGCAAAAAGCGCTCTACTACGGCGCGCGAACGCAGGAGTACCTGTTTGTTGACGACTCGGGACTGGAGGTAGATGCGCTTGGTGGCGAACCGGGCGTCCGGTCCGCGCGCTTCGCCGGTCCCGGCGCCACTGACGAGGCAAACAACCGCCTCCTGCTTGAGCGGCTCAAGGGCGAGACGAACCGCACCGCTCGCTTCGTCTGCGTAATCGCGCTCGTCAAGGGCGGCAATCTGGTAAAGACGTTTCGCGGAACGGTCGAAGGCGAGATCCTTCACGAGCCAAGGGGCTCCAACGGATTCGGATACGACCCGCTATTCTGGTACCCGCCGTTCGCATGCACTCTGGCAGAGGTGGAAGCGGAGCGCAAGATGGACGTCAGCCATCGCGGAAAAGCGCTCAAAATGATGCTCGAGTTTCTGAAGCGTAGCATTTCCACGTCAGGAAGCCGATGATCGTCTTGCCGTCGACGATTTGCCCCGAACGGATCGCTTCGTCGACCTCCCGAACTTCAAACCAGCGCTTCTCGATCCGCTCGTCGTCCATCGGCTGAGCCTCGCCTTCGGTGAGGCCGGTCGCAAGGAAGACCGTCATTTTCTCGCTCACATAGCCCGGGCTCGGGAAATAGGACACCAGCTTCTTCCAGGAGGCGGCGGTGTAGCCCGTTTCCTCCCGGAGCTCGCGCTTGGCCGCTTCGAGCGGCTCTTCGCCCGGCTCGAGACCTCCCGCGGGGAGTTCCCACAAATACTGCCGTGCCGGCAGCCTATATTGCTTCACCAGCAGAATGCGGTTCTGCGAATCGACCGCCATCATGACAGCGGAACCGGGATGCTGCACGATAGCCCGATGGATTTCAAAACCGTCGGGGTCTATTGCCTTGTCTTCCGTTACGGTGAATATCCTGCTCTTGAAACGCTCGTCTGAAGAAATGAGCTTCATTTCGCTGTTCCGAAGACAATCATAGCCGCTTCTGCGCTAGTTTCTGGAAATCGCGGCTGCAAACTCGGCGGCGGACCGTGTGTTCATCACATCGGAAGCGGTCAGCCACCCGCGCCGCGCCATGAGGACACCCCAGCGCATATTCAGCAGGTGCTGCGGGTGGTGGGCGTCGGTGGAGATCGTAAACCGGCAGCCCTTCGACTTGGCAATCCGCAGCTGCATCCCGGCGAGGTCGAGCCGTTCGGGACTGGCGTTAATCTCCATCCATACGCCGCGGCGCGCAGCCTCCTCGGCGATACGCTCGAAATCGAATCCGAAGCCTTCGCGATGGAGCAGCATCCGTCCGGTGGGATGCCCGATCACGCGCAGCGAGGGAGATTCAAGCGCCCGCAGGAGCCTGTCTGTCATCTCGTTCGGCTCGAGATTCATGTAACTGTGGACGCTGCCAATGACGAAGTCGAGTTCGGCCAGCGCATCCTCCGAAAGGTCCATCGATCCGTCCCTGCGAATATCGCATTCCAGCCCGGAGAAGATGCGGATGCCCAATCCGTCCTTGTTGATCGCGCGCACCTGCTTGGCAAACTCGACCGTACGCCGCTCATCGAGGCCGTTCGCCATGGCCAGCGCCTTCGAATGGTCTGTGATTGCGATGTACTCATAGCCGAGCCGCCTGGCCGCCTCTGCCATCTCGCGCAGAGTCGCCCGGCCATCGCTCTCCTGCGTGTGCATGTGCAGGTCGCCGCGGATGTCCGAAAGCTCGATGAGCTTGGGAAGCCGGCGCTCGGCCGCGGCTTCGATCTCGCCGTTGTTTTCGCGAAGCTCCGGCGGAATCCAGGCAAGGCCGAGTGTTTCGTAAATTTCTTCCTCTGCGGTCCCGGCCACTCGAACGTTGTCCTCCAGCCGCGCCAGCTCGTATTCGTTGAGGGTATAGCCCATCTTGAGCGCACGGCTGCGCAGCGCGACGTTGTGCTCTTTGCTGCCGGTGAAGTACTGCATGGCCGCGCCGTAGCTTTCGGCCGGAAGGGCCCGGACGTCCACCTGGATTCCTTCCATCCCGAAGCGGGCGCTCGCTTTGTTCGCCCCTTTGCCCAGCACGTCGCCGATTTTGGGATGAGAGATGAAGCGGTCAAGCGCGGTCGCCGCCCCAGGCCCGGTGACCAGGAGGTCGATGTCCCCGATCGTCTCCTTCCCCCGGCGCAGACTGCCGGCCGCATTCACCTTCTCGACACCCTCGATGGCAGAGAGATAGGCGATAAGCTCATCCGCCACGCTCTGCCCAAAGCTGAGAAGAAAACGGCCCGCGCTCCGCCTGTACTGCTGGAGCGCCTTCAGAATCTTTTCTTCGTGCTTCGGACCCATGCGAGGCAGCGTTCGCAGCTTCTGCTCGCGGCAAATCCGTTCGAGGTCATCGATCGTGCTGACGCGAAAATGCTCAAACAACAGCGAAACGCTCTTCGGTCCGAGCCCCGGAATCCGCAGCAGCTCCAACGCTGTTGGAGGATACTTCGCGAGCAGTTCATCGCGACGGGTAAATGAGCCTCGCTCGGCAATCTCCGCGATAACCCCTGCGATCCCCTTGCCGATCCCTGGAATGTCCGTCAGCTTCCGCTCGGGGTCCTTCAGAATATCGAGCAACTGCTCCGGGTAGCTTTCGATGACGGAGGCGGCGTTTCGGTAGCTACGGACGCGGAAGGCGTCTTCCCCTGCAACCTCCATCAGGTCGGCTGTCTCGGATAGCATGCGTGCGATCTCGCGATTTTCCATAAGCCCTTTGGTTCAAGCCTAGCGGAGAAACAGTGAGTCCGGAAGGAGGAGGAAGCCCTCCGGATCAGGAGCCCGGATACGGCTCAATGTGGACGAGCACATCGGCCACCCAGTCCAGTTCGTTCTTAATGCGGTTCCGAACCCTGGTGGCAATTTCATGAGACTCCCGCACAGTCAGGTTGGGATCTACCTCGAGGTGTAAGTCGACGTGGTACTGCAGGCCGGTCTTCCGCGCAAAGCACTTCTCAACCCCGAGAGCGCCCGGCACACTCTCCGCCGCCCGGCGGATCAGCGCCATGAATTCCGGATCGGGCATCGTGTCCATTAACTGCATGGAGGTCTCGCGAACGACCCGCAGGCCAAGAAAGATTACGATCAGGCCAACGAGGCCGCCTCCGTACTGGTCCGCAGCAAGGAAGCGCTCCGGATCGTAGAGCGTAAGGCTTAAAGCGGCGAGCGCAGTGAGCCCGGAGAGAATGTCGACCGCATCGTTCATGGCGTCAGCCACTAACGCTTCACTGTGAATGCGCTTGCCATAGTGGCGCTTCACGCTGGCCATCACAGCCTTCGCGCCGATGGACACCACCAGAGGCCAAACAGCGTAGGATGCGGGCGGCGCATGCCCTGCGTCGACGAGGCTGAGCGAGCGGATGCAGATCACGACCCCGGTTGCGGCGAGCAGAAAGCCGATTGTGAGTCCCGTCAGCGTCTCGAAGCGGCCGTGCCCGTAGGGGTGGTTCTCGTCAGCGGGCCGGGCGGCGACTTTCAGCCCGAACAGGACGATTCCGGAAGAGACAACATCAGCGGCGGATTCCATACCGTCCGCTACGACGGACGTCGATCCGGCCATCCATCCGACGATGATTTTGGCGGCCGCGAGCGCGCCGCTGACAAGCATCCCCGCCACAGCCACCCGGGCCCCGAGGCGATAAGATCGGGCCACGCTTGCAATATAACGCACCTGCACACCACCGACGCGGAGAAGCAGGTTGGAAGCCAGGAGCCCTCTGGGAGGAGATGAAATGCGCTAACACCGGACAGACACGTGTTCTTGCTCCTGTTGACCGTCCTGGCCAATCGAAACAGCACGGAGCGCGGGGGAGTCTTCCTGGAAGAGGAGCGTCCTCGATGATGCGACTTCGGTACAGCACAGCGGTGCTGATGGCCTGTCTCCTGATTGCCTGCGCCACCCGGCAGCCCGGAACGCCCGTAACACCGGGATTCAACTTGTTTTCGCAAAGTCAGGACATCGAACTCGGGAGCGAGGCCGCCGCGCAAGTACGCCGGCAGTCGGATGTTGTGCAGGACAGCCGGTTGCAGGCGTATATCTCGAACATCGGAACCAGGCTCGCGTCACAGCCGGGCACAGGAAACTTCCCCTACCAGTTCACGCTGTTGAATGACAACAGCATCAACGCCTTCGCCTTGCCGGGCGGACCGGTCTTTGTGAATACCGGCCTGCTGAAGGCGACCCAAAACGAAGCACAACTGGCAGGCGTTCTGGCGCACGAGATCGCTCATGTCGCCCTGCGGCACGGCACTTCCCAAGTATCGAAGGCGAATGTGGTGCAGATTCCCGCGGTTCTCGCCAGCGCAGCGATCGGTCAGCAAACGCTGCTCGGCCAGCTCGCCCAAGTGGGCATCAACGTCGGTGTGGGGTCCCTGCTCCTGTCATATTCCCGAGAGGCGGAGCGAGAGGCGGATGCACTAGGCGCCCGCCTGATGGCGCAAGCGGGGTACAACCCGGTCGAGATGGCGCGGTTCTTCGAGATCCTGGAAGCGCAGGGCGGACGGCGAGCGCCAGAGTTCCTCTCCTCCCACCCAAGCCCGGGCAACCGCCTCAGGCTGATACAGCAGGAAATCCGTTTCATTCCGCAGCGCCAGTATACGGCGGATACCGGTCAATTCAAGCAGATGCAGCAGCTCGCAGCCCAACTGCCACCGCCAAACCCGCAGCGCCGTCTTCAGTCGCGAGCCGCTCCTCGGGTGAGCCCGACCCGGCCCGGCACACCCTCCGCGGATTTCCAGCACGTCCAAACCAGCCGCTATGAGCTGGTCTACCCTTCGAACTGGAAAGCGTTCGCGGACGCCGAATCTGCAATGCTTGCCGTGGCGCCGCCCGAAGGGCTTCTCCCGAACCAGCAGGGGTTGACGACACTTGCCTACGGCGCCATCGTGAACTACTACTTCCCGCGGCGGAAGGGCGTGGACCTGGAGGGTGCAACGAACGAGCTCGTTGCCCGTCTTAGCGCAGCAAACCCCGCGATCCGGATCGCGACGAGACAGCCAGGAAAGATTACCGTCGATGGTTGCTCCGCGATCGTCACCCACCTGTCCAGTTCGTCGCCATATGGAGGAATCGAACGGGACGTGCTGGTCACCGTGGAGCGTCCCGAGGGCGTCTTTTACTTCCTCTTCGCAGCGCCCGAAGATGGTTTTGACAGCCTTCAGCCGGTATACGAAAAGATGCTGACTTCGATCCGGTTCCGCGGCTGATTCCCCAGCTCAGGCTTGCCGTCGAAGCCCATCTGCGCGGATCCGCCCGGTCCTGAGATCCGCAGCAGGAACCGCGGACTTGGTATCCTGAGGTTTCCCCGACCAAATTCCTGGGAGATTGTTGGATGTACTTGAAAATACTTGCCCATCCAGTGTTCGTTAACCTGAACTTTCACATGCCGATGATTGTGGACCTGTCACACCCGCTGGTGATGCTGCAGGGCGAGAACGGATCGGGGAAATCGACGCTGCTTCACTCCATCTATTACGCGCTCCGCGGCGAACAGGTGGACGGCTATATCTACCGCCTCGACCGCGGCAAAGTGGAAATCGGCAAGGTATTCCTGTTCGATGCAGAGGCTCACAACCCCCGCACTCAGCTCGAGCTGTTCAAGGACCAGCCGGAGATGCTCGAGTTCCTGCAGATGGCCAGTCACGGACAGGTCATGCTCTCAATGTTTCAGCAGAACTTTCCGTCATTCCCCGATGGAACCATACTTTTGCTGGACGAGCCGGAAATGGCGCTTTCGGTATCGAATCAGCGGCGCATCCTGAAGATGTTGAAGGAGCTCGTGGACCAGAAGAACTTTCGGATCATCTGCGCCACCCATTCGCCGGTGCTGATCGACGCTCCCGAGACCTATGTCATCAATCTTGACAATCACAAGAACAGGAACGTCATCGCAACCGACCTTGGAGTAGAAGGCGCGAGCACCATTCAATAGCGAGGAGAGATGACCAATACCCGTTATCCCTGCGGC
>JADGHK010000163.1 GCA_019686145.1 Bryobacteraceae bacterium
CCTCCTAAGGAAGGGTTATGAAATGTGACCAACGGGGCTCACGTAGTGTCTGGAAGTATAGCCTAAATCCCTGGCAAGTAACAGGGAACTTGGCAATCTTAATTTTTATTACAATTCCCGCTAACAAGAGCGGTCGTGTGCTGGGAGATTGTGGTATAACCTTTTGCCATGTTCCGCTCGGCGATGACTTCTGCACTTCTCCTCTCGTTGTTTTCCGTCGCTTGCGAGCAGATGTGGGCGGGCGCGGCGATCAAGGAGCAGATTCGGGTTTTGCGGTACCAGGCCGTTCCAATGAGGGACGGAGTAAAGCTGTACGCTGACGTTTACCTGCCAGCGAGAGAAGGCAAATTTCCGGTCTTAGTAACCCGGACTCCCTATGGTGTGCAGCGCGACGGGGTCCACGAGACCGCGATCCGCTTTGCGCAGCAGGGCTACGCATATGTCATACAGGACGTGCGGGGCCGCTATGAATCCGAAGGTAGCTGGGATCCGTTCCGCTTCGAGGCGAAAGACGGCTACGACACCATCGAGTGGGCGGCAAAGCAGCCATGGTCCAACGGCAAAGCGGCGATGCAGGGTGGCTCTTACCTGGGCCATGTTCAGTGGCGCGCCGCTACTCAGGCGCCGCCTTCTTTGGTCACCATTTTCCCGGCCGTCGCCTCGACAAATATCTATCGGAACTGGCTGACGCACGGCGGCGCTTTCCGTTTATCCTTCAACTACGGCTGGGGCGTGGTGCGAATGCCGAACCGGATTATGCTGCCCCAGTACTGGCACACCGAAAGCTATTCGCCTCAGGAGCTGAAGTACGACACGATTCTCTGGCATCTGCCTCTCAAGGATGCCGATCTGCGGTCGGGCGGATACGCGGTAAAGCACTACCGCGACTGGCTTCGCCACCAGAGCTACGACGACTACTGGCGCGAGATCAGCGACGACGAGCTGTTTGAGAAAGTCGTCGTCCCGGTTCATACCTCCGGCGGCTGGTTCGACATTTTTCTGAACGGAACCATCGATGGCTACGTCGGGATGAGCACTCGGGGAGGGAGTGAGCGGGCGCGCCGGGAAAGCAAGATGATCATCGGCGCATGGGGTCACGGGCCAAGCCAGAAGTTCGGCGATATCGACTTCGGTCCCACCGCAAACCGCGACCTCTTTGAACTGCAACTGCGCTGGTATGACCACTACCTGAAGGGCGAGGACAATGGCATCGACCGGGAGCCGCCCGTCGAGATCTTCTTTATGGGCGTCAACAAGTGGCATAAGGCGCCGGCATGGCCTTTGCCCAGTACGAAGTTCACGCCGTATTACCTGTCCAGCGGCGGATCTGCGAACAGCCTGCGCGGCGACGGAAAGCTTGGGACCGCGAAGCCGGACGGGAAACCGTTCGATCAATACACCTATGATCCGGACAATCCCGTGCCAACGGTCGGCGGCAATAACTGCTGCGGGACGCCGACAATGGCCGGTCCAAGAGATCAAAGGCCCATCGAGTCCCGGAACGACGTACTGGTATATACCAGCCCGATCTTGAAAGAACCGGTCGCGATCGCCGGCCCGGTGCGTATGAAGCTGTATGCGGCTACGGATGGCCGGGATACGGATTGGATGGTGAAACTCGTCGACGTCTATCCTGACGGCAGGGCAATCAACGTCGCTGAAGGAATCCTCCGGGCGCGGTTTCGGAAAGGGCTCGGCCAGATGGAGCTTCTGAAGCCCAACGAGGCCTATGAGTATGAAATTGATATGGCAGGGACGGCCAACGTATTCCTGCCAGGGCACCGGATCCGCGTCGATATCACGAGCAGCAATTTCCCGCAGTTCGACCGGAACCCGAACACAGGCGACGACCTGGGCGCTTCGGCTGCCGTGCGCGTCGCGCGTCAGACGATCTTCCATGATGCTGCCCGGGCATCCCACATCCTGCTGCCTGTCGTACCGCTGCCGTGAGGATTGCCGGGCGGGGCTGGCATTGCCACAGCCTCGCTTTGCGATTCGGAAGCACCAGGTTTCAGGGAGTAGATTCTCCTCCCTGGTGTTCCGAAGCTGGATGCAGTAGACTGGAGTCTGCTTTGTAACATATGAACAGGCGTCATTTTCTCGTCACTGCGTCCTCAGCGGTTGCCTCGCAAGCTTGGGCCGCCGCAAACGATCGCGTGCGGTTGGCGATTATCGGAGTGGGCTCACGCGGTACGGCCCATATCCGGGAAATCCTTCCGGTCGCCAACGTTGAAATCGCCGCCCTGGTGGATCCGGACGGACGCCGCACCGAGAGCGCAGCGTCGCTGATCTACGAGAAGACCGGCAAGCGGCCAAAGCTCGAATCCGACATGCGCCGCGTCTTCGACGACAAAGAAATTGACGCAGTCACCATTGCGACGACCAACCACTGGCACACCCTCACTGCCATCTGGGCGATGCAGGCGGGGAAAGACGTCTACGTCGAGAAGCCCGTATCCCACAACGTTTGGGAGGGGACGAAGCTTGTCGAGGCGGCGCGGAAGTACAAGCGGGTAGCTGCCGGCGGCACGCAGCGCCGCTGGAGCGGGCGCTTCCGCAAGGCCATCGAAATCATCCACTCGGGAGAGCTCGGCGACATCTACCAGGCGAACTTCTTCTTCCCGGGGAATCGCGATTCGATCGGCTTCAAGGAGCCCAAAGAGCCTCCCGCCTATCTTGACTGGGATCTGTGGCTCGGACCGGCGCCGATGCAGCCGTATCACGAAAACCTGGTCCACTACAACTGGCACTGGTTCTGGGATTTCGGCAACGGAGAACTCGGCAATAACGGAATTCATTTCGTCGACATCCTGCGCTGGGGCATGCGCAAGAAGCTCCCCGTCCGCGTGCATTCCACGGGCGGCCGGTACGGCTACCGCGACCAGGCAGAGACGCCGAACACTCAGAATGTGACGTGGGTTTTCGAGGACGGCTCGATGATTGTCGGCCAGCTTCGCGGCCTTTATACCGCGGAGCCGCCTTCGTGGGATTTCTTCGGCACGAAAGGCCACATGCATATCACCGCGAACGGCAGGGTCCAGATCACCATGGGGAGAAACAAGCAGCCTGAGCCCGAGCCGGAGTACCTGCCCACCATCGACCACTTCGAGAATTTCGCCGAAGCCGTCCGGGCGCGGGATCCGAAGCTGCTTCACGCCGAGATCGAAGAGACCGCATTGTCAACTGCGTTGTGCCATCTCGGCAACATCGCCTATCGCGTCAACCGCGAGCTGCGCTTCGATAGTGAGCGGATGCAGTTTGTCGGCGACGACGAGGCCAACCGCCTCCTGACTCGCCAATACCGCGCGCCCTACGTGGTGCCCGAAGTCGTGTAGCGGTGAAGCCGGTGCGATGGGTTGGGAAAGTGTTGGCGCGTTTGCTGCCCGCGCTTTGCGCCAGCTGTCTGCTCGCCGCCGACTTCGTGACGCTTCCCGCTACGACTGTCCAGGTTACAGACCCGACTACCGGGATCCCGGTGCTGGTTCGCATCTCGCCCTTTCTCGTAAGCAAGCACGAGGTCACGCAGGGCGAGTACGAAACGGTGGTGGGCGTCAACCCCTCAGCCCATAAGGGAGAAAACCTTCCCGTCGAGAACGTTTCGTGGTGGGACGCCATCCGCTATTGCAACTTGCGGAGCATCGCCGAAAAGCTTGAGCCTTGCTACGACTTGTCGACAGGCGTTTGCGATCTCACCAAAAACGGCTACCGCCTTCTGACGGACGCGGAATGGACCTACGCGGCGGGGAAGGCGCTGAATCGTGAAAAAGGAAAGGAAGTCCCGCAGGCGAACCTGGGCCCGTCCGGCACAAAAGATACCGCGCTGCTGATCGATTACGTCCGCCGGAACGCGATCAAACCGGTGGGTAGCTTGCCCCCCAATGAGCATGGTCTGTACGACATGATCGGCAATGTCTGGGAGTGGGTCCAGGACTATCAAGATCCGAGCGGAGCGGTTTCCGCAGTCTTCAACCCCTCCGGTCCGCGGTGGGGCGTGGCCAGGGTGATTCGCGGGGGATCGTACGTGACGACGACCTCGACCTGGTCGCGCAACTTCCGGTCCTCGATGGAGCCCGATCGCAGGAGCCCATATACCGGCTTCCGCGTCTGCCGGAGCCTTCCTCGAACGGAACCAGCCGTCAACGAGCAGCAGTGGGTGCAGCCGTACCAGCAGACGCCCACTGCGTTTGTCAATCAGACCGGCGGGCTTTCTTCGCTGATCGAAGGCATCCGAGACGCGGAGGAGTGGAAGAGCCGGAAGGCCGAGCTCCGGAAAAAGTGGGAGGCTGTGCTTGGTTCCATGGGCTTACAGCCCCAAGTTCCCGCCGTCCGTCATGTTGCGACGCACGAAGAACCACTGTTCAAGGGAGAACTGCTGTACCTCCAGGTAGAACCGGACTATTGGGAAAAGATTTACGTCATGCTGCCGCACGGCGTTGATGCCTCCCGCCCGCTTCCGGTGGTGATCGTCCCCTATTACGATGTCGACACGCCAGCCGGGAAAAGCATGGGCGGGCGGCAGTCGACGCCTCCGGGAACCCGCGCCTATGGCCACCTTGCCGCGCAGTACGGAATGGCTGCGGTGGCGATCCGGTGGTTCGGGGAAAGCTACGGAGAGAACTCATCCGAAGTAATCGCGAACCTGAAGATGCGCCACCCAAACACGACGGGTTTAGGGAAGTGGGTCTGGGATGCGCAGCGTCTGCTGGACTACATGGCGACGCGCCCTGAATTCGACATGGAGCGGGTTGGCATGATCGGCCACTCTCTCGGCGGAAAGATGACGTTGTACGCCGCAGCCATGGACGAGCGGATCCGCGTTGCCGTGAGCTCGGAGCCCGGCATTGGGCTTACGTTCTCCAACTACGACGACTTCTGGTACCTCGGCGAGAGGATATGGAAGCTGGAGCCCGGAACGGATCACCATGAGCTCCTGGCGCTGATCGCACCCCGACCCTTCCTCCTGATTGGGGGCGATTCGGCGGACAATGATAAGAGCTGGTACTATATAAACGCTGCGCGTCGAGTCTACTCGTTGTTCGGCGCGCCCCACAGGGTTGGTTATCTCAACCACCGCAAAGGGCACTCGCCCACTCCGGAAGCGATCAGCCTGGCGATGGAGTGGCTTCGATACTTCCTTAAACCGTAGCCTCAGTTACAAGACCTCGTACGTCCCGGCACGAAACGAAGCGCACTTAGGCGCCTTCTGTAACATGCTTTACAGAAAACGCCAGAATTACAAATCTTAACATGGTAATTTCGACGTGCCCTCTTGCTTTCCTGTTAATTGAGTGTTAACACACTGATAACCACTCATGTAGATCCAGCCTATTGTAGCTGGGGATTCTAGGGGTTTTAATTTTAGATCGGGAGGTCGCAGTGTTTCTATTTCGAAGAGTAGGACTACTGTTCCTGTCCTTACTTTTGTTGGCAGGACTGGCGTCGGCCCAGACGATCACTGGCGCCATTACCGGCACTGTGACGGACCCATCGGGGTCCGTAGTCCCTGGGGCGACAGTAACAGCTGTTAACGTTGCAACGAACGTTGCTACCGAAGTTGTGACGAACGAGGCGGGGATTTATAACCTGCTGTTTCTTCCCGTGGGTGAATATACGTTGTCGGTGACGGCGCGAGGATTTAAGAAGGCAAACACGGCCTCGTTCCGGCTCGAAGTGAATCAGACGGCGCGCGTCGATGTAAGGCTCGAGGTTGGTGAACCGGCCCAAGTCGTGGAAGTGACGGATGTGGCGCCGATCCTGAAGACGGATTCCACAGAAACCGGTGATACTCTCTCTTCGGGGAAGCTGACATCACTTCCGCTCAACGGGCGTAACTTCGTTTCACTGACGCTGCTGGTGCCTGGAGCGATAAGTCCTAATCCAAGCGGGATGAACTCACGCTTCGGTGCGCGGCCCTATGTGAACGGCAATCGCGAGCAAACGAACAACTTCATGCTCGACGGTGTCGATGTGAATGATTCCATCGACAATCGCGTGGGCTACTCGCCGAACGTCGATGCGCTCGAAGAAGTAAAAGTCTTAACCGGCAATGCGGCGGCCGAATTCGGCAATTCGGGCGGCGCAACCGTGATGCTGCAGTTGAAGAGTGGAACAAACGATTTCCACGGGAACGTGTTCGAGTTCATGCGCAACAAGGTGCTGGACGCCAACGGCTTTTTCCGCAACCGCGTCGCGTCCACCGCGGAGCGAGCGGGATTCAAGCGCAACATCTTCGGCGGTACTTTCGGCGG
>JADGHK010000164.1 GCA_019686145.1 Bryobacteraceae bacterium
CCTCGAGATGGCCAACCGGTTTCTTTCAAAGCCGATCCAAATCGAGGGTCCGGCCTATGCCGTTCCCGAGGCTCCCGGCCTCTGCCCGCCGGTGCTTGAGGAATCCCTTCGGCCGCAGAACCTCTTTTCGTAGCCCTTCCAGCTCAGAGAGTTGCAATGAGGCGGAGACTGCGGTTTGATAAACCCATGCGATATTTGCGCTGGTTTGTCGCGCCGCTTCTTTGCGCCTGCGCGATGGCGGACCAACTGGTCCTGATCGGAACGTACACGGCCTCGGGAAAGAGCAAGGGCATCTACTCGTTTGCGTTGGATGACGCGACCGGAAAGATGACGCCAATCGGTCTTGCAGCCGAAGTGCGGAACCCATCGTTCGTGGCCATCCATCCCAGCCGCCGGTTTGTCTACGCGGTCAATGAGGTCTCGGACGCAGGCGGTCAGCGCAGTGGAGCCGTCTCCGCCTTCTCCCTCCACGCGGCAACCGGCAAGCTGGAGTTGATCAACAGCGTGCCCACGAAGGGTGCGGGGCCGTGCCATCTGACGGTGGACCGGACCGGCAAGTATCTTGTCGTGGTGAATTACGGCGGCGGAAGCACTGCCTTTTTCCCCATCAGATCGGACGGCGGACTGGAGGAGGCGACCGCGTTCTATCAGCACGAAGGGAAGAGCGTCAATCCCAAACGGCAGGAGCGGCCGCACGCCCATTCCGTAAATATCTCGGCAAACAACCGGTTTGCCATCGTTGCCGATCTCGGCCTTGATCAATTGCTTGTGTACCGGCTGGACGCGTCGAAAGGAACATTTACTCCTCACAATCCGCCGTATCTGTCGATGACGCCCGGAGCCGGCCCCCGTCACTTCGCCTTTCACCCGAAACGTCCCTTTGCCTACGCGATCAATGAGCTTGCATCCACAATCACCGCATTGCGATGGGACGAGGGAAAGGGCGTGCTTCAGAAGATTTCCGAAGTCTCGACGCTCCCTGCCGGCTACAAAGGCGATACGACCACGGCTGAAGTGGTCGTGCACCCGTCAGGACGCTTCGTCTACGGATCGAACCGCGGCCACGACAGCATCGCCGTATTCCGAGTGAACGAGAAGGACGGTACGCTGACGCTGATCGACCACACCTCGACGCAGGGACGCACACCGCGCAACTTTGCTATTGATCTCAGTGGACGGTGGCTGATTGCAGCCAATCAGAACAGTGACAACCTCGTCGTGTTTTCGATCGATTCCGCCACCGGGAAACTGACGCCAACCGGTCAGGTTCTCGAGGCAGGTTCTCCGGTCTGCGTCCGCTTCGTACGCCGGTAAGCGCGCCGCGGACCGCGGCGCTGCCGAAGAAGGTTTCGTCAGGGCCGCAAACTCGAAACGATGAAGGGCACTGCGACTGTCGCTCTCATTGCTACCTTGCTCGGCGCAGGGTGCGGGAACCGGGACAAGCCTGCAGCGGCGCTGTCACCCGAGCAACAGTTCGAGCAGATGATGAACGGCGTGGTGCTGCAAGGTTACTCGACGCGAACCGGCCGGCAGGGACTCTCTGAGGAAGAGCGCTATTACATCGATAAAGTAACGAGGATCGGTGGCGACACCTGGCTATTTCAGGCCCGGATGCGTCTGGGCTCGCGCGAGTTTCCCGTCCCGGTTCCCGTCACCATTAAGTGGGCGGGCGATACGCCCGTAATCACGATCACCGATCTTTCCATTCCAGGGTTCGGGAGCTACACAGCCCGGGTCTTGCTGTACCGCGGACAATATGCGGGGACGTGGAGCGGCAAGAACGCGTCAGGCGAAATGTTCGGCAAAATCATCCGCCAGAGTGAGTGAGGGCAGAGGAGGGAAGCGGTTGCAACCGATCCTCTGCCTCAGTGCCACTAGGACGGGAAACGAGTGTCGAGCTTGCTCACCCGGCGCGACTCGTAGGCCGCAATTGCGGCTTCCTGCTGGAGGATGTAGCCCAGCTCGTCGATTCCTTCGAGCAGGCAGTGCTTGGCAAACGCGTCGACGGGGAACTCCACCGCGGAGCCGTCGGGCAGCGTGAGCGTTTGCGATGCGAGGTCCACTCTGACCCGTGCCTGCGGATCTTTTCCAACAATCTCGAACAGCCGGGCGTGGACGTCGCGCGGCACGATGATTGGCAGCAGTGAGTTCTTCAGCGCATTCTGCCGGAAGATGTCGGCGAACGACGTACTGATGATCGCCCGGAAGCCGTATTGCGTAAGCGCCCAGGGAGCATGCTCCCGGGAGCTTCCGCAACCGAAGTTGTCGCCGGCGAGCAAGACCTGCGCGGTCTTCGCCTCCGGCTGGTTCAGAACGAAATCGGGCTTTGGATTGCCTTCAGCGTCGTACCGCCAGTCGTAGAATAGCTGGTCGCCGAGCCCTTCCTTGGAGATCGTCTTGAGGAAGCGGGCCGGGATGATCTGGTCCGTGTCGATGTTATCTACCGGCAGCGCGACAAGCCGGCTCTCAAAAGGAGTAAATTTCGTCACAGCAGTGTCCTCGCATCCGTGACCACGCCCTTGACGGCCGTGGCAGCAGCAGTTAAGGGGCTGGCCAGGAATGTACGGCCGCCCTTGCCCTGGCGTCCTTCAAAGTTGCGATTGCTCGTGGAGACGCTGTATTCGCCGGGCTTCAACTGATCGCCGTTCATGGCGATGCACATCGAGCAGCCCGCTTCTCTCCATTCGGCTCCCGCCTCGCGGAATATCCTGTCGAGGCCTTCGGCTTCCGCCTGCCGCTTCACCTGCTGGGAGCCGGGCACGACCATCATGCGGACATTCGGATGAACCTTGCGCCCCTTAAGAATGGAGGCGGCTGCCCGAAGGTCGGAGATACGGGAGTTGGTGCAGCTTCCGACGAAAACGACGTTGACCGGCCTGCCGAGGATCGGCTGATTCGGCTGAAGATCCATGTAGCGAAGAGCCTTGGCGAGCGAGTCGCGTTCAAGCGGATCCGACAGCGATGAGGGATCGGGAATGCATTTCGTGATCGGGATGCCCATCCCGGGATTCGTTCCGAAAGTAATCATCGGCTCGAGCTCGGAAGCATCCAGGACGAGCTGCTTGTCATAGACGGCGCCTGGGTCCGTGGGGAGCTGCTTCCACCGCTCAAGCGCAGCATCCCAATCGGCGCCCTTGGGCGCAAAGGGACGGCCGGCCAGGTACTGATAGGTCGTATCATCCGGAGCGATCAGGCCGGCACGCGCTCCCCCTTCAATCGACATGTTGCAGACCGTCATTCGCTCCTCCATCGAGAGGGAGCGAATGGCGGAACCCGTGTACTCGAAGATACAGCCAGTTCCGCCGCCAATACCAATCCGGGAAATGACGGCCAGAATGATGTCCTTGGCCGTGACGCCCGGCTTCAGGTACCCGTCGACCCGAATCTCGTAGGTCTTGGATTTGCGCTGCAGCAGGCACTGGGTAGCGAGCACATGCTCGACTTCGCTTGTTCCAATGCCGAAGGCCAGCGCGCCAAAGGCGCCGTGTGTCGCTGTATGGCTGTCGCCGCAGACGACGGTCATGCCTGGCTGGGTCAGGCCTTGTTCGGGTCCGATCACATGAACGATGCCCTGCTTATCGCTGTGGAATCCATAGCATGGGATGCCGAACTCGGCACAGTTGGCCTCGAGACGAGCCACCTGCGCGGCAGCTACTTTGTCAGCGATGGGAAGCGAGCGAGGTGTGGTTGGCGTGGAATGATCCGTGGTGCCGAGCGTGAGGTCGGGACGCCGGACTTTCAGGCCACGCGCGCGAAGCCCGTCAAAGGCCTGGGGCGAGGTCACCTCATGCACGAGATGCAAGTCGATGTAGAGCAGCGCCGGCGCACCCGGCTGCTCGACCACAACGTGGCTATCCCACAATTTCTCGATGATTGTGCGCGGTTGCTTCATATCTGATCTCACTTTCCGCCAATGAAGCTGCACACAGCCTGCCCGACGTCCGTCGTGCTGGCCGGCGGTCCGGCCGGCTTCAGGTCAGCCGTGACTCGTCCGCTTTCAAGAACCTTCTCTATGGCGTTGTTCACCGCCGCAGCTTCCTCCTTCAATCCAAAGCTGTATTCCAGCATCGCGGCAACGGAACCAATTGCGCCGAGGGGGTTCGCCTTATTCTGTCCGGCAATATCAGGAGCCGACCCGTGAACCGGTTCGTACAATCCGACCCACGCGCCATTGGGCTTCCTGGCTCCAATCGAGGCCGAGGGCAGCATGCCGATTGAGCCGGCAAGCACCGCTCCTTCGTCGCTCAGAATGTCGCCGAACATGTTCTCCGTAAGAACGATGTCAAAGCGGCGGGGATTGAGGATCAGCTGCATGGCGCAGTTGTCGACGAGGATATGCTCGAGCTCGACATCGGGGAACTCGGCCGCAACCTCAGTCACAACCTTCCGCCAGAGCTGGGAGTTTTCAAGGACGTTGGACTTGTCGACGCTCGCCAGCTTGCGACGGCGGGCGCGCGCCAGAGTAAAGGCCATCCGGGCGACGCGCTCGATTTCCGGACGCGTGTAGGTCATCGTGTTGACCGCGCGGGTTTCGGCGCCCTCTCCGGAGATTCCTCGCGGTGTGCCGTAGTAGATTCCTCCCGTAAGCTCGCGCACGATAATCATGTCCGTGCCCTCCACCAGATGGTTCTTAAGCGGGGAGGAGTTGAGCAATGCGCTGTAAGCCCGGACCGGACGCAGGTTGGCGTAGACGCCGAGGGCCTTTCGAATCCCGAGCAGACCGCGCTCCGGACGCTTCTCCGGGGCAACGTTGTCAAACTCAGGCAAGCCTACAGCGCCTAGCAGGGTGGCATCGGCTTCGAGAGCAAGCTTAACGGTTTCATCGGGCAGCGGTGTGCCCTTCTTATGAATCGCGACGCCGCCGAGCAGTCCCTCTGTCAGGGTCAGCTCGTGGCCGTAAACCTTCGCGACGTGCTTCAAAACACGGACGGCTTCGCACGTCACTTCCGTGCCGATGCCGTCACCGGGGAGAATGAGTACTTGTAAGTGCATTGAATCGACCAGCCAGGTGGATCAGTTTGCCGCGACCGCAGCCGCGGTATGGCGCTGGATCAGGGCGACAATCTCTTCGTCCAGAACACCCTTCTTTCGGTCTGCCAGAGCCGTGAACGCGTGGTAGACAGTATCCAGCTCTTCCTTAGTCAGCTTATAGCCAAGGTCCTCGCAGCGCTTCTTCAAGGCATGGCGCCCGCTGTGCTTGCCCAGGACCAGGCGTCCCTCGGGCACACCGACAGTCTTCGGATCGATAATCTCATAGGTGCTCCGTTCCTTGAGATAACCGTCCTGGTGGATGCCGGCCTCGTGGGCAAACGCATTGCGGCCAACGATCGCCTTGTTCGGCTGCGGGCCAAACGAGATGATCTCGGTCAACAGCTGGCTGGCAGGGAACAGATGCTCGGTGTGGATCCCTGTTTCAAATGGCAGCCGATCCTGGCGAGTTTTCATCGCCATGACCACTTCCTCGAGGGCGCAGTTGCCCGCCCGCTCGCCGATGCCGTTGATCGTACACTCGATCTGCCTGGCTCCCGCCTTTACGGCCGCCAGCGAGTTCGCAACCGCCAGTCCAAGATCGTCATGGCAGTGGACACTCACAACGGCGCTGTCGCCCAGCACGCGCACAATCCGGCCAATCATCTCCGCATACTCGTCGGGTACAGAGTAGCCGACTGTATCAGGAAGGTTGACAGTACGGGCGCCCGCGCCGACCACAGCACGGCAGACCTCTTCCAGGTATTCAATCGGAGTGCGCGTCGCGTCTTCCGCCGAAAACTCGACGTCATCGACGTGCCGCCGTGCAAGCTCTACGGCTGCAACTGCTTCGTCTAGAACCTGTTGCCGCGATTTCTTTAACTTATACTTTAGGTGGATATCGCTGGTGGCGATGAAGGTGTGGATTCGCGGCCGCTTGGCGCCTTCGAGGGCTCGAGCGGCGCGCTCAACGTCCAGGCTGCAGGCGCGCGCGAGCGCCGCCACCTGGACCCAGGGGAACTCGCGGCTGATCCGCTGGACCGCTTCAAAATCCCCTTCAGAAGCGATCGGGAAGCCGGCTTCGAGTGTGTCAACTCCGAGTTCCACCAGCTTCTGTGCCATTCGGAGCTTTTCCGGGGTGGTCATGCTGCAGCCTGGTGACTGCTCGCCATCCCGCAGGGTCGTGTCAAAGATGTATACGCGATTCAAGTTCCGGGGTTGACTCATGTCCTCTGTCC
>JADGHK010000165.1 GCA_019686145.1 Bryobacteraceae bacterium
CACGGCGACTACCACTTGCAGCAAGTGCTCTTCACGGGCAGGGACTTCGCGATCATCGACTTTGAAGGAGAGCGAGCGCGTCCGCTCAGCGAACGCCGCATTAAGCGTTCGGCGCTTCGCGACGTCGCAACCATGCTGCGGTCGTTCCACTACGCGGCCTTCGCCGTCTTGTTCGGACAGATGCCGGGCATCATCGAGAGTCCGGAGAAAAGGCCAATTCTCGAAGCGTGGGCCCGCTTCTGGCACGCCTGGGTCTCGCGGGCTTTCCTCGAAGGCTACCTGACGACCGCCGGCAACGCGCCGTTCCTGCCTGCCAGCCGCGAGGAGCTTCAACTGCTTCTGAACGCATATACGCTTGAAAAGGCGATCGACGAGCTTGGTTTTGAGTTGAATGACCGGCCGGACTGGGTTCGCATCCCTCTCCTCGGAATCCTGGAGATGCTGGAACGGCGATAGAAGCCTGTCCGCCGGGGCAATCTCGTGTCACAATCCCTTTCATGGGAATCATCACCCGCCGGAACTGGCTTGCCGGCGCAGCGGCCGCCGCCCTTGCCGCTCAGGAATCTGAAAACCTTCTGCGTCTGCCTCGCAAGATCCGCGTAGGACTGATCGGCCTCGTGGGACATCCGAACGAGATCATTGGTCCCCTCCCCCTGCTACCCGATGTTGAGGTAGCGGCCATTGCCGACCCCGATGAAGCGGGCGTGAAGAGAATGATGCGGAACCCCCGGCTGGCCAAAGCCCGCCACTACTCCGATTACCGCCGCATGCTCGACACGGAAAAGCTTGACGTCGTTGCGGTCTGCAACGACAACGGCGCGCGGGCTGCTGCGGTGATCGCCGCTGCACAGCACAAATTTCATGTCATCGCGGAGAAGCCCCTGGCGACGAACCGCAAGGACTTCGAGGCCGTCCGGCGCGAAGTCGAACGCCAGAACGTAGGCTTGGGAATGCTCGTCCCGATGCGGTACTCTCCGGTCTTCGCCGCAATGAAGCGGATTGTCGACAGCGGCGAAATCGGCGAGGTTGCGCAGATCGATTCGCAAAAGTCGTACCGGACCACGAGCTGGCCGGAGTGGAAGAGCCGGCGCTCCAGCTATGGCTCGACAATTCTCTGGATCGGCCCGCACTCGGTCGACCTGATCCGTTTCACAAGCGGCCGCGAAATTACTTCCGCCTTCTCGCGCCAGGCTCACATCGGCGCTCCGGAACTGGGAGACGCTGAAAATGCAACGGCAACGCTGTTCGGTCTCGACAACGGAGGCGTCGCGGTCATGCGTCTGGACTACCTCCGGCCGGATACGGCGCCCAGCCACGAAGACGACCGGCTGCGCCTCGCCGGAACGAAGGGCGTGCTGGAATTCCAGAAGTCGACCGGCCTCACCCTGATGACGAAGAACCGGAAGCCGGAAGTCGTGACCGATCTGCCCAAGCCACGCCCCCTCTTCGTCGACTTTCTGGACCACCTGTATAACGGACGGCCCGAGGGCGTGAGCCGCAAGGACATCTACCGGATCAACGAGATTGTCCTGGCGGCCGACGAATCGGCGCGCAACGGCAAGCTTGTCCCCGCATAGCGCCTCCCGGATGCACGCCTCGGGCCCGGATCTGGACTCACGGCTGGCGCGGGGAGTGGCCTGGACAGTCGCCGCGAAATGGTCCGTCCAGGTGCTCTCCTGGGGGGCCATGCTCGTGCTCGCCCGGCTGCTTTCTCCGTCGGACTTCGGCCTTGTCGGAATGGCCTCCGTCTATCTGGGGCTTGTCTCGATGGTGAGCGAGTTCGGCTTGAGCAGTGCCGTCCTGAACCTCCAGACGCTCTCGCAGTGGCAGCTCCGGCAGTTGAACACATTCTCGCTCCTGCTGGGAGTCGCGGCTTTCCTGGTGTCGCTTGCCGCATCCGTCCCGCTTTCCCGCTTCTTTCAAACGCCTCATCTCGCCCCGGTTCTTGCGCTGATGAGCCTCAGCTACATCTTCGCCGGCCTTCGAACGGTCCCGGGCGGACTTCTTCAACGCCAGATGCGATTCAAGGAGCTCTCACTGCTCGAAGCGGCACAGGCGCTGAGTCAGGTTCTGTGCAGTCTGAGCCTGGCCGCCCTCGGCTTTGGCTACTGGGCCATCGCCGCTGGCAACGTCGTTTCGTCGGCAGTTTGGGCCGCGCTCACGATGTTGCTTGCCCCGCAGTCTTTCGCCAAACCCGACTACGCCTCCACGCGTCCCGCTCTGGTCTTTGGTTCGCACATGCTGGTCTCCAGAATCGCGTGGTACCTGCATTCGAACGCGGATTTTGTCATCGCGGGACGGCTGTTCGGCCAAGGCCCTCTGGGCGCCTACACTGTTGCCTGGAACCTGGCCAGCATGCCGGTTGAGAAGATCACCAACATCGTCACCCGCGTGACGCCGAGCGCCTTTGCCGCAGTGCAGAAGGAGAATGCACAAATTCAGCGGTATTTCCTGGGAATCTCGGAAGTGCTTGCTTTCGTGACGTTTCCGGCATCCTTCGGTCTTGCTCTCGTTGCGCCGGATCTGGTCCCGCTCGCTCTCGGCCCCCAATGGGGAGCTGCCGTTCTTCCTCTCCAGTTGCTTGCGTGCGCGGCCTCCATCCGGTCCATTTCGACGCTCTATGCGCAGGTGCTGGCGGCTGTCGGCGCCACCCGCTTTGTCATGACGAATTCGCTGTTTGCCCTCATCGTCATGCCGTCAGCATTCTGGATCGGCAGCCGCTGGGGACTGCCGGGCATCGCGTGCGCATGGATCGTAGGGCACCCCATCTCAACAACGCCGATTCTCCTGTACACCCTCCGCAGAATCCATCTCCCTTTGCGGCAGTACGCCGCAGCCATCGCGCCGCCGTTCCTGGGCTCAGTCGCTATGGCCGCGGCCGTCATTCTGCTTCACGAGGCGGGCAATTCCTCCCTCCCCGCGGCAGTCCGGCTCGCTCTCGACGTAGCCGCCGGCAGCGCCGCGTATTTTTTGTTCTTCCTGCTGTTGTTCCGCGACCGGGCGAGGCGCTACGCGCGCCTCCTCCAGTCGTTGAAAGCAGGCTGATCCGCGCCGCCCGGTCAGAAGGAATACCGCAGTCCAAGCTGGACGATTCGCGGGTCACCCGCCGAGGTGATGCGTCCAAAAATAGAGCTGGTTCGCGACGAATTCGGATTATTCAAGTTGACGCGGTTGAACAGGTTGAAGAATTCGGCGCGAAACTCCAGCTTGTGCGACTCCTTCCACGGCATCGCAAAGTTCTTGAACGCGGAGAAATCCACCGTAGCGAGCCGGGCCCGATCAACACGTTGCGGCCGAGAGTGCCGAAGGTGCCTGGCGACGGCCGGGCGAAGGCCGCCTTGTTGAACCATTCGTTGATCTTCTCCTGGCGGGAGCGATCGCCGGGAAGACGGGGATCGCCAACCAGATCCACGCGATCCTGACCAATCCCGCTGAGGGAGACGTCCACCCCTTCGCTGACCGTGATCGGGCCTCCGCTTTGGAGCGTCACGATTCCGTTCGTCTGCCATCCGCCCAGGACGGCCTTGGCCAGCGAATGCGTGAGCGGCATCGGAATCCGGTAATTGAAGCTCGCAGTCAAGCGGTGTGTGCGGTGGAAATTCGACAGTCCGTAGTCCCTGTCGATCATCCCGTAGGGGTACGTGTTGCCGTTTCCTTCAAAGGCTGTGCTGGACAGAATGTCCATGCTCTTTTGCCAGCTATACCCGGCGAGGAACGTCAGTCCGCCCGAGAATCGCCGTTCGAGACTAAGCACAAGCGCGTGATAGTTCGACCGGCCGTAGGTGCCGGCGAACGTAATCTGAGTAAACTCCGGCCGCGGACGGCGGCGATCGGTGTTCGCGATGGTTGCGCCGGGTCCGTAGATCGCGGGATTCAGCTCGGACGAATGGAAGAGCCTCCGTCCGGCGGAGCCTTGATAGGTCGTCCGAAGGATCAGTGAAGCAGGCAAACTCTGCTCAATGGTGAAATTCCATTGGTGAATGTTGGGGAACTTGAAGTCCGGGTCGTAGCCGACAATCAGGAACGGAAACACGAACTGCTGGCTGGGCGAGATCGGCCGCGTCACGGGGAAGGGATTCGTGTAGCCGCGGTATGGATCCTGCGTGCTGTAGGGGGCCGTAATGTCAACACGCACGGAGTTTGGCGGCGAGGTCACCTGACGGTTGTAGCTGAGGGCGGGCATCTGGTCATGGAAGAGTCCGTAGCCGCCGCGGATGCTGGTCTTGCCTGTGCCGAACAGATCCAGGGCGAAGCCCACGCGAGGATCGAAGATGGCCCACGCCGCAGGCACTCCCGACTTGGGAACACCAGGGTCGCCGGCTGCGAGCTGGCCGGGCGGCAAGTTCGGGAAACGCTGCGACCGGATTCCGGCGCGGTAGGCTTCATCGTTGAACTGGGAAATCTGATTGGCCGGGACGTCGGTGAACGGCACGAAGGGGTTCCATCGCACGCCAAGGTTCAGAGTCAGCCTCCGGTTCACCTTGTAGTTGTCCTGAATATACATGCCGTAGAGGTTGCGGATGAGGTTGTTGTAGAGCGGCGAAATCTGCGTGAACGCGCTGGGCCGCCCCAGCATGAAGTCCGCCAGATTGTCGCCGGAAAACGATCCGGCAAAGGTAAACGTTCCGTCCGAGTTGAAATCCTGGTCGAGGATCGATTGCTCACGAACGATGTCCACACCGAAGTCGAGTTCATGGCGTCCCTTGATGATGGTCCAGGAGTGCTGCAGATTGTACTGGTTGCGGGGCACCCGGTACAGAGCGTTGTAGGACTGGCTGAAATACTGCGACACGTTCATACGGAATGTGTCGCCCGCCGATAGCGTCGGGACGTTGATGCCGAGCGCGCGGTGGCCGGGAAAGTCGGGCCCGAATGCGATGTTCGAAGTACGGTTGTAGCTGAGCGTCGTATTGGTCAGAACCGACGGTCCCACGGTCCAGGTGTAGTTGGCAACCGCGGAAAGTGAGAGCCAGCGGCGGTCCGGGAGGGCGGTAAGAATATTGGACCGGTCGAGCACGGCGGGAACGTTGAGCTCATCCCAGAAGAAGCGGCCCGAAATGTGATGAGCGCTGCCAATGTGATGATCGACCCGCGCAAGCACCTGATTGTCGGTCTGCTTGTCCCCGCGGCTGTAGCGGAGCAGACCGTCAGCGGAGGTGGCGACCGGGATCATCTGGAGAACTTTCAGCGCGACAGGATCCAGGCGCGACGCGGGAATGATATTACCCGGAAAGGGATCGCCGGTCTCCGGATCCACCAGTTGCTTCGACATCGCGGAAAAGTTCCCTTCCCTCTGCTGCGCGGTGGGAACCACAGCAGTCAGCGTGGAAGGCAGCGACCGAATCTGCGTGCCTTGCCAGGAGCCGAAGAGAAACGTCTGGTTCCGCTTCAGCGGCCCGCCGAGAGAGAAGCCGTATTGATTGCGCTTCAGACCGTCGTTTGTGGCTGCAAAGTAGTTCCGCTCGTTCAGCCTGGAGTTGCGCAGGTATTCAAAGACCGAGCCGTGAATCTCATTGGTTCCGGACCTTGTGACGACATTGACGACCCCGCCGCCGCGTCCGGCGAACTTCGCGCCATAGTTATTGGTCTGATAGCTGAACTCCTGGATCGCGTCAGGATTGGGGAGGACGTTTGCGACTTCGGTGTAGGGATCCTCGTGAATTCCGCCATCCAGAATGAACGTCGTGGAGTTGCCCCGCCCTCCGCTGGCGGATACGAGTTGAGAGCTGGATTCCGGACGGGTGGCGGCCTGGTTGAAGGTCCCCGAAGTATTCAGCGTACCGGGCGTGACACTCAGTAACTGGAGCACGTTGCGGCCGTTGAGCGGAAGGTCGTTGACCATCTGGCTGTTGATCACGGTGTTGAGCGTCGAGTTCCGTGTATCCACCGCCGCGACCGCATCTTCAACCGTGATGGTCTCGCTCACGGTACCCAATTGCAGCTGGGCGTTGCCCGTCGCGTTCTGGTCGACCTGAAGGACGATCTCCGGCACCGAGAAGGTGCTGAAGCCCTGCTGAGCGACCGTCAGAGAATAAGTCCCGGCGGGGAGCGCGGTAATGCTATAAAAGCCGGCGTTGTTGGTGATCGCGGTTCGCTCGACTGAGGTGCTTCGGTTCTTCACAGTCACCGTTGCGCCCGGTACCGGAGCGCCCGAGCTGTCCGTAACAAGACCACTGATGGAGGCGGTGGCGCGCTG
>JADGHK010000166.1 GCA_019686145.1 Bryobacteraceae bacterium
GGTGCACTCTTTCGGAACCTCGGCCTTCTCGAGGAGCGAAATCGTCTTCGTGTGGTAATTGTCCTTCTCCACGAGCTCCTTGAGCATCGAGTATCCTCGCGCTCCGGTCTCCTCGAGACTATGCTCGCCGCTTCCACTCACGAAGCAAACGGTGCGCTCGCCCTCCTTCAGGGCGCGGATCAAGGCCTGGGTGATCTCCTGCTCCGACAGGGTGCGCGCTTCCTGCCTCTTGACCCCGGCCTGCACCACGATGGTGCCTGCGCTGTTTACGCCCATCTGGCGGACTAGTTGCGGCTTCTTATAGATGTCGATGTATTGAACCGAGAGCTTGGGAGAGAGATTGTCGTATCGCTCGAGGAGGTCCTTGGCAGCCTGGAACCGCGTCGGCTGGTCGAAGTAGCTGATGGTGACGTCCTGCTTGAGGTTCTTGACGACTTTCTCGGTTTGGTCTGACAGGCTGTACTTTTTGGCGCTGGTGCTGTCCACCGACTTGTTGTGGCGGTTGGCCAGCCAGTTTGTCATCGTGATCGCCACCAAGACAACGGTGATGTACACCGTGGCGTAAATTCCGTACCGGCTTTGCCTTGTCTTGAGCCAATCAAACTTCATCTAAGCCCTCCAGCGAAGAGACTCCAGCGAGCGAGCCGTAAGAAAGAGACCGAGGAAGATCAACGACGCATAAAATACGACGTCTTTCGAATCAAGCACTCCCTTGGAGAACGGCTCGAAGTGAGATACAACCGACATGTAGGCGAGAACTTTCGCCCATGCCGCAGTCTCATAGCCGGCGACCCACTCCAGCACCCAGAGCAGCAGACAGACGCCGAACGTTGCTCCACCCGCGACGATTTGATTCTTTGTGGTCGTGGAAATAAATGTTCCTACAGCCAGCAATCCGCCAGCCTGCAGCAGCAGACCAAGATATCCGACCAGCATCGGCTTCCAATCCGGGCTGCCATGCATGAAAAGGAACGAGAAATTCAATGCCGTAAGGGCGAGCATGCTGGCGTACAGCGTCACGGCTGCCAGCCACTTGCCGAGGATTACTTCGATGTCGCGCACAGGGGAAGTGAGCAGAAGCTCCATCGTCCCTGAACGCTTTTCCTCGGCGAACAGGCGCATCGTGATCATCGGAATCAGGAAGAGCCCGACGACACTGACGTTCATCAGGAGCGGCCTGATGATCATCTCATTCATGTCCATCGGGAAACCCGACCCCATCATCTGGGACTGCAACCCGACGCTGACGAAATACCCAACGGCATTCCAGAAGAAAAAGCCGAAGATTGCCGCAAACATTGTTAGCAGCAGCCAGGCAATCGGAGACGAATAGTAGCTCTTGATCTCCTTCGCGAAAACAACCAGGATGTTCCTCACTGTTGCCCTCCTCCAGCGGCTGCTTCCGTTGCCGTCAATTGCAGGAAGATCTCTTCCAGACTTAGGCCGACGGCCCGCAGCTCGTTCAGGTTCCAACCTGATTCGACCACGGTCCGCGCCAGATCGGCGCGGATCGAGCGGCCCTGCAGACTCTCGACTTCGAACTGCAGCCGCCGGTCGCGCTCCGTCTTAAAGACGACGCGGCTGACACCAGGAATCTGCTCCAGGCGCTGCTGCACCTCCGGAGCCGTCAGGGGCTGGCCGTCGCGCGCCTCCACTTCTACCGCCACCGCCTCCGCTCCGCGAAGGCGGTTGGTGAGGTTTTCGACCGAGTCCTTCGCAACCACGCGCCCCTTCGAGATGATAATGACCTTCTCGCAAACTTGCTCGACTTCAGGGAGGATGTGCGTACTGAGGATGATGGTGTGACTGCCGGCCAGATTCTTGATCAGCTCTCGCGTCTCAATAATCTGTTTCGGGTCGAGACCGGAAGTGGGTTCATCGAGAATGAGAACATCGGGATTGTGGATGATAGCCTGCGCCAGGCCGACGCGCTGCCGGTAGCCTTTGGATAGCTTACTGATCAGCTTTTTCCGAACATCGCTCACCGAGCATCGCTCGGATACCTCATCCACCCTCCGCTTGAGTTCGGAGCTCGGTACCCCCTTGAGTTTGCCGACAAACGTCAGGTATTCGCCCACCTCCATTTCGGGATAAAGAGGCGGCGTTTCCGGCAGGTATCCTATGCGCTTTTTGACTTCGTGGGGCTGTTTCAGGACATCGAAGCCGGCCACGGTCGCGGTGCCGGATGAGGGCGGCATGAAGCAGGTGAGCACCCGCATCGTTGTCGTCTTTCCGGCGCCGTTCGGTCCAAGGAACCCAACAATCTGTCCCTTTTCGACCTCGAAGGAAACATCATTGACAGCGATGTTCCGCGCGTAGCGCTTGGTGAGACCTTCAACCTTGATCATGTTGAGACTCGGAAAGAGTAAGAATACCCTCGAGCAAGAATGGTACCCGAACTCGGATGAGGGTGTGAAACACCATCATAAGGACGGCTTTAACACTCTGTCAATTGAATCGAGCAGCGGTCAAACCTGCAAGTGCCTATAATCCCATAATTTGGAAGCCGGAGTCTACATACAGGACGTTGCCGGTCACCCCGCGCCCGAGGTCGCTTGCAAGGAATACGGCAGCATCGGCTACCTCCGCTGGATCGGTATTTCGACGCAGCGGCGAACGGGCGGCCACGTGGTTCAGAATCGTGTTGAAGTCCGCGATGCCCCGCGCTGAAGCCGTCTTTACCGGCCCCGCGGAAATGGCGTTCACGCGAATGTTCGAAGGGCCGAGGTCGTATGCCAGATAGCGCACAGCCGATTCCAGTGCAGCCTTCGCGACACCCATCACATTGTAATTCGGCAGCACTCTCACTGCACCCAGATAGCTCAGGGTCAGGATGGATCCGCCTTTCGACATCAGCGGCGCGATGGCCCGTGAGACGGCGACCAGCGAGTACGAGCTTACGTTTTGCGCGAGAAGATATCCTTCGCGCGAGGTCTGAACGAACGGGCGGCTCAGGTCCTCTCTGTTTGCAAACGCAATACTGTGGACGATTGCGTCGATCGGATCTCCTTCCGACCGCAGCATCTCCGCCAGGCGGTCCACCTCAGCGTCCTGCGACACGTCGCACGGGACCACGCGAGTAACCGAAAGGTCCGCTGCGAGCTGTTTGACCGACTGCTCCTGGCGCTCCCCTTGATATGTCAGAATCAGGTCCGCGCCTTCCCGCCGAAATGCCTGTGCAATCGCATAAGCGAGACTCCACTTGTTAGCCACGCCGAGAATCAGCGCGGTCTTACCTTCCAGCAGTTTGGACATAAGACGTCAGTGTAACAGGGAGAGCGTCCGCATTGGGGCATTGTAAACTAAGGGTTTTCGTGGACCTCGTTACCCCCCTGACTTATGTGAAAGGCGTTGGACCGCAGCGGGCAGCAATGCTCGAAGCCAAGGGCCTCAAGACCGTAGAGGACCTTCTTTCGTACGCGCCGTTCCGGTACGAAGACCGCCGCAATATCAAACCGATTCACGAACTCGCTCCAGGCGAGCTGGCGACTGTTATCGCCGAAGTCCGGAGCGCCCGCCTTTCCGGGTTCAAACGGCGAAATCTCGGAATGTTCGAGGCGGTCTTCTCCGACCAGTCGCGTTCGACCCTCATCGGCAAATGGTTCCACGGTTCATATCTTCAGGACGTGCTGATACCAGGCCTGCGTGTTGCGCTGTACGGAAAAGTCGAGCTCGACAGCTACACCGGCAGCCTCTCCATGCTTCATCCGGAGTTCGAGATTCTCTCAGCGGAAGACGAGGAAGAAGCGGCGCTGCATGTCGGCAGGATCGTTCCCGTATACGAGGCAGCAGGCAAAGTTACGACACGTGTATTTCGCTCGCTTGTGCACCGCATTCTCCAATCTCTCGATCCGATGCCGGACCCGCTCCCGGCTGAGATCCGCGCGCGGTTGAATCTGCCCGACTTGCAGACCGCGCTCGTCAACATGCACTTCCCCGCCCCGGACGAGGATCTGCGGCTGCTCAACTCCTTTCGCTCACCGGCGCAGTACCGCATGATCTTCGAAGAATTCTTCTGGCTGGAATGCGGGCTGGCGCTGAAGCGAGCCAAGGCTCGGTTGGAGACAGGAATCAAATTCGAGCTGACGGATAAGGTTCGAGAGCAGATCAAGAAAATGCTGCCCTTCAAGCCGACCGCAGCCCAGAAGCGCGTGCTCGCAGAAATTGCTCGCGATATGGCCTCCGAGCGCCCCATGAACCGGCTTCTGCAAGGAGACGTGGGCAGCGGCAAGACGCTTGTGGCGGCGGAAGCGGCGGTGATTGCCGTGGAGAACGGTTATCAGGTTGCTGTTCTCGCCCCGACGGAGATCCTCGCCACGCAGCATTTCTTCTATTTCAAGAATCTCTTCAGCAAGCTCGGCTATCCGATTGCGCTCCTCACCGGGTCTGCCACGCAGCGCGAAAAGACACAGGTGAAAAAGCTGATTGCCTCGGGACTCGTCCCTGTCGTCATCGGCACTCACGCCTTGCTGGAAGAGGACGTCGAGTTCCGCAACCTCGGTCTTGCGATTGTCGACGAGCAGCACCGCTTTGGCGTGATGCAGCGCCTGAGGCTCATGTCCAAGGGCAACCGCCCGGATGTCTTAGTAATGACAGCGACTCCCATTCCGCGCACGCTGGCTCTGACGCTGTACGGCGACCTCGACACCTCCGTCATCGATGAACTCCCGCCAGGCCGTAAGCCGATCATCACAAAGCATGTGCCGGAAGACCGCGTGGAGCAGGTCTACAGCTTTCTGAAGCGGGAGGTGGACGCGGGCCGCCAGGCTTACGTGGTTTATCCGGTCATCGAGGAATCGGAGACCCAGGCGATGAAGGCCGCCGAGAAGATGCACCGGCATCTTTCCACGGAGGTCTTTCCGCAGTATCAGGTCGGATTGCTGCACGGGCGTCTTTCAACGGAGGAAAAAGAGTCCGTCATGGACCGCTTCAAGAAGGGCGAGGTGCAGATTCTTGTCTCGACGACGGTCATCGAAGTCGGTGTCGACGTGCCGAATGCAACGGTTATGGTGATCGAGCAGGCGGAACGCTTCGGACTGGCGCAGTTGCATCAGCTTCGCGGGCGCGTCGGCCGCGGCGCGGAGCAAAGTTACTGCATCCTGGTTACGGGCAAGCTGAACGACGCGGGGCGCGAGCGCATCCGGACGATGGTGGAGTCCAACGACGGCTTTCAGATCGCCGAAATGGACCTGCGCCTTCGCGGCCCCGGTGAATTTTTTGGCACCAGGCAGTCCGGTCTCCCGGCCCTGCGGATCGGGAACATCCTGCGAGACCAGGAGGTGCTGGAGATGGCCCGCAACGAGGCGATTGCCTTCATCGACAATCCTCCCTCGGAAGAAGCCTTGAGACGCGCGGTTCAATTCATCCGGACCCACTGGCAGCGGCGGTACGGCCTGGTGCAGGTAGGCTAGAGCTATGAGGGTGATCGCGGGGGAGTTCCGCAGCCGCAAGCTGAAGTCGATGCCGGGCATGGACGTGCGCCCGACGCCGGACCGCCTGCGCGAATCGTTGTTCAACATCCTCGCGCCGCGCATCGAAGGGTCGGTCTTCGTCGACGCTTACGCGGGAACCGGGGCGGTTGGTATCGAAGCCCTCAGCCGGGGCGCCCGCAAGGTAATCTTCATCGAGAGCAATCGTGCCGCCGCGCAGTTGATTCACGAGAACTTGAATGCTCTGAAGATACAGGGCGGGCGCGCCGAAGTTGTGAGGGCTAAAGCGGCGCTGGTCGTCGACAGATATCCCGCGGATATTGTCTTTCTCGACCCGCCGTACGCACTCCAACGGGAGTACGCACTCGCTCTCGAGGCTCTTGGGCGCAACCCGAAACCACTCGTCATCGTACAGCACGCTACCCGCTTCGAACTGGACGACGACTACGGCGCTTTGCACCGCGTTCGAATCGTAAGACAGGGCGATAACGCTCTGAGCTTCTACGAACCGCGAGATCCGCTTTCCCCTCAGCCACCCAACGGGAATGCAAGCGGCTAAGCCGCATACAAAGCGGGCACAACTGTCGAAGAAAGAGCACCGGACTGTAAGCGCCGCGCGTGCGTCCGCGCGGCAAGGAGACGCCGGTTCACCGTAAGTATCAGTTAAAATAAGAAATATGACCCTCGAAGATTTGGAACGGGAGTACGCTTCGCTCCGCCAGCAGGCAGAAGCTGTGCGGAGCTATCTTTGAC
>JADGHK010000167.1 GCA_019686145.1 Bryobacteraceae bacterium
TTACTCGAGAAGCTGAACCACTTACCGCCGCATCATCATATCCCTGGTTTGCAATCCGAGTGAAATCCAATTTCGAGAGCGTGGCAGCTTCCGGTCTCAAAGGTAAGGGTCTGGAGGAGTTCCTGCCTCAATACCGTGTTCGCCGCCGGTGGTCTGATCGAGTTCGCACGCTCGACCTGCCACTCTTTCCCGGTTACGTCTTTTGCCGATTCGATCCTCAGAATCGTCTTCCGGTACTGACGACTCCCGGCGTACTTCATGTCGTTGGTTTTGCCAATCAGCCCACGCCGATCGACGATAACGAAATCGCCACGATTCAGAACCTCGTGAAATCAGGGCTCCCTGCTGAGCCGTGGCCGTTTCTTCGCGTTGGTCAGCGAGTTCGTGTTTGCTCAGGACCACTTACTGGTGCTGAGGGAATCGTCGTGCAGCTCAAGCAGAAGTGCCGTCTGATCGTGTCGGTCTCCCTTCTCCAGCGCTCGGTTGCTGTTGAAATCGACCGCGACTGCATCACTCCAGTTTAACAGTCTGCTTTGTAATGAAGAACAAGTCCAGGATGATCAGTTTCCGTCTCTCAGAGAAGGAATTCGAGGCCCTAAAATCTCTTTACCGTGCGCATGGCGCAAGGAGTATTTCCGAATTCGCGCGTTCCGCCATGCGGCGGATGATTGGGGAAACGCCGCCGGATGAGACCGATTTGGAAGAGCGGTTCAACGAAATGTGCGGCCGCCTCCAGCATCTCGACCGGCAGGTGGCCCGCTTATACCGGATCCTCAATCTCCGCAACGACGGACAACCCAATTCCAACTCGGTTGTTGCGGCCGAGTAAGAACGGAAGAGGCGCAATGAAACTTGTTCTGTTGCTTCTGACGCTTTCTCTTACCGTCCTCCTGGGCGCGGATAGTTCGAACTCGGATAGCTCGTATATCCTCGGCCCGGATGACGAAGTGGTGATTCGAGTTCTCGACCTGCCGGAAATTAACGAACGGGCGGTGCGAATCGACATGCGCGGCAATATCAACCTGCCGCTCGCCGGGCGCCTTCGAGCCGCCGGGCTTACTGTCGAGGAGCTGGAAGCAGCCATCGCGGAACGTCTGCAGACATATCTTCAGAAGCCCGTTGTTACCGTGGCGATCGCGGAATTCCGCTCGCAGCCGGTATCCGTGCTCGGAGCGGTTGCAGAGCCTGGCGTTCACCAGGTGCAGGGGCGCAAGACCCTGTACGAGATACTCTCTCAGGTCGGCGGGCTTAAGCCTGACGCGGGGAACGTGATCAAGATCACGCGTCGGAAGGAAAGCGGCCCGCTTCCACTTCCCAATGCGAAGCTCGATGAGACCGGGCAGTTCTACATCGGCGAAGTCCGGGTGAAGTCCATCATGGAAGCGGAGAATCCGGAAGAGAACATCTTCGTCCAGCCGAATGACATCATCTCCGTCCCCAAGGCTGAGCTGGTTTACGTGATTGGATCTGTGAAGCGGAGCGGCGGATTTGTTCTGAACGAGAAGGAGAGTCTGAGCGTTCTTCAGGTTCTCTCCCTGGCGGAAGGTTTGGAGCGAACGGCGGCGCCCGGGAAAGCGAAGATCCTCCGACCTGTGGGAGATGGAAGCACCCGTCAGGAGATTCCCGTTGACTTAAAGAAGTTGATGGCCGGTAAGGCCAGCGATGTGTACATGAAGGCGAACGATATTCTGTTCGTGCCGAACAGCGCAGCAAGAGCGGCATCGCTGAGGGCCGCCGAGGCCGCCATTCAAATCACCACCGGAATCATCATCTGGCGCCGCTAAAAATGCTGCGCCCGCGGCTTTCAGAAGGGATTGTCTGAAATCGAAATGAAACATCTGCCTGAGCCGAGCCGGCCTATGTCCGACCTCGTTTATCGCATTCCGGAGCTGCCTTACCGCCCTCCGCAACCGCACTATGCCGCGCCAGGGCTGCAGGAGGATGTCGAAGACAGCTCCGCTCTCCTTGAGTACTGGCACATCCTCAGCCGCCACAAGGGAAAGCTGATCCTTGCGGGCTTCCTCGGCTTATTGCTGGCGATCCTTGTGACGCTTCCTCAGACCCGGATCTATCAGGCGAAGGCCACCCTGGAGATCCAGAATCTGAACCAGGACTTCATGAACCTGAAGGACGTCAGCCCGGTAAATGAGTCCGGTTCCTACAATCAGCTCTTCGATATTCAGACACAAATCAGGATTCTGCAAAGCGACTCCCTGATTGATCGGACGGTCGAGAAGCTGAAGGCAAAGTATCCGGACCTGGTGATGGCAGGTACTTCGAGAATTGACGCGTGGCGGAAGGCGTTGAACCTGCCGGAGGCCGAACCGAAACCCGCAATTGAAAAGGCTCTTGAGAAGGCGCGGGACAAGCTGAGAGTCAGGACGGCGGGCCAGACCCGGATCGTTGAAATTTTCTTTGACTCCCCGGATCCGAAACTTGCCGCTGACTTTGTCAACACGCTTGCAAACGAGTACATCGAGCAGAATCTGGAAGCACGCTGGCAAATGTCTCAGCGCACGGGCGAGTGGCTGTCCCGGCAGCTTGAGGATATGCGCGTCAAACTCGAGCGATCCGAGGATGCGCTGCAGTCGTATGCCCGTCAGGCCGGTATTCTGATTACCAGTGAGAATGAGAACGTCGCCGAACAGAAGCTGGCGCAACTTCAGACAGCACTGACGATAGCGAGCCAGGACCGTGTTTTAAAGCAGTCGCGGCTTGAAATGGCGGAAACGGCGCCGCCAGAGACGCTCGGCGATGTCTTGAACGACTCTTCGCTGCGAGTTTATCAGGAGAAACTCACCGACCTCCGGCGCCAGCTGGCTGAACTGAGCACCACGTACACGCCGAATCATGCCAGTGTGCAGCGTGTCACTGCGCAGATCGAAACCCTGGAGCGGGCGCTCGAGCGCAACCGCGCGATGATTCTCAAGCGCATCAAGAACGATTATGAGGAGGCCGTGCGGCGCGAAAAGCTGCTGGCTGACGATTACGCCGCACAGTCGAAGGTGGTCCGGGAGCAGTCGGAGCGGTCAATCCAGTACAACATTCTGAAGCGCGAAGTGGACAGCAACCGGCAGTTGTACGAGTCCATGCTCCAGCGCGTCAAGGAATCCTCGATTGCGTCGGCAATCCGGGCGTCCAACGTTCGGATTGTCGATCCGGCGAAGCCGCCGGAGAAGCCTTACAAACCACGGGCAACTGTAAACGGAGCCGTAGGACTGCTCGCCGGGCTCTTCTTCGGTGTCGCCGGTATCGTGCTGAAGGAGCGAATGGACCGGACTTTGAAAGATGCTTCGGATATTACGTTCTGGCTCAAGTTGCCCCAGCTCGGGACCATTCCTTCGACGGCAGAGGGGCGGAAGCGACTTCTCTATCTGAGGAAGAAGTCTTTGCCAACAGGCGAGACATCGCTGACTATCGGTCCAAAGAGCGACGAGCGCCCCGAGTTAGTAACTTTGCAGAGAAAGTCGTCTGTAGTCGCGGAAGCCTTTCGTGCTTTGCTGACTTCGATCATGCTGTCCGGCGAGAATGGCAACCGGCCCAAAGTCATTGTGTCGACGAGCGCGAACCCAGGGGAAGGCAAGACGACGGTTACGTGCAACCTTGGTATTGCGCTCGCTGAAATTAACCGGAAGGTTCTGATTATCGACGCCGACATGCGAAAGCCGCGCATCGCCGAGGTCTTTGGGGTACCGGGCGATCAGGGGTTGAGCGACGTGCTGAAGGAGCGCGTTGTCGATGTGAGCCGGCTGGAATCGCTGATTCAGCCCGCGGGTTTACCGAATCTGTACGTGCTGCCCAGCGGTCCACCAACATCCAGCGCGGCGAATCTCCTTTACTCGCCGGCTATGCATCAGATCCTTCGATACCTGGAATCGCAGTTCGACGTGGTTCTCGCGGATACGCCTCCTGCCCTGCACATGCCGGACGCCAGAATTCTTGGCAGGCTGGCGGGAGGGGTTTTATTGATCGCGCGCGCCGGGCACACGATCCGGGATACGCTTCAGGCGATCCAGGACCGGCTCGTAGCGGACGGCATCAATGTCCTCGGTGTCGTGCTGAATGACTGGAAGCCGGGTGCCGGCGGAAGCGGCTACGGCCAGTACAAATATTACCGCTCGTATTACAACAGTTACGGCTCGGCGGCGGATTAGCGACAATGGCAGGGATCGCCGCAATCGACACTCAGGCCAGTAACCATAGAGGGCGCCGCAACAGGCGGCTCATTTCCGCCTGGTCGGCTTCGCTTCTGTCGAAGGGCGCGACCTTCGTCGCTCAGATTTTTGCGGTGCCGATTGTGTACCGGTCTCTTGACGGCGACCGCTTTGCGGCTTACGCCGCGGTCACTTCGGCAGCTTCCGTCCTGGGCTCGCTCAACCTGGGGCTAGGCGGCGCGCTGGTCAACCCCGTTGTAAAGGCTGTTACCGAAGGGGATCAGAAAGGCGAGGCGAGAACAGTCGTTTCCGCGGTTCTGCCGCTGGTGGTTCTCGCCGTCGCCGCCGGGCTGATCCTGCTCCCTTACCTCGTACTTGGCGATCTCTCACCATTGTTCGGTCCTATCAGCCAGGCTGTCGGGGAAAGCGAGCTGAGGATTGCTGCTTTGGTAGCTTGCAGTGCAACGCTTGCGTCCATCCCAATGTCAGCGGTTGAGAACTTGCGCCAGGCCTATCAGGAAGCCCACATTAATAGCCTGATCGGTGCGGGGTGGAACATTTTCTTATCTCTCGGCCTGTTTGCCGCAGCGTGGCTTCACCCGACGTTGCCTGTATTTGTCGCGGTAATGGTACTGACTCCTGCGGCTGCCCGCTACATCAATGCAGTATCCCTCTTTCGGAAACGGCCGTACCTTCTGGCCAATCCCAGCGAGAGCTTCTGCCGGCCGCTGGCTGCACGGCTCACTCATGACGGGCTCATCTATCTCGCTGCCGCTTTTTCACACGTTCTGCTTTACCAGTGGCCAATCTACCTCCTGACGCGCCTGCGCCCGCCGTCGGAGAGCCCGGCCTATATCGTATGTATTCAGTTCGTGCTCCTGGCCGTCTCCTTTACCGTCGGTCTAGTCCAGCCGCTTTGGGGCGCAGTTTCAGAGGCTCGCGCTCGCAGTGACGCCGGGTGGCTGGTGAAGGCGCTTCGTACCGCGCGGATCGCTGTCCTTATCTACGGTGTGGCCATCCTGGCCGGGTTTGGACTGTTCGGCGAAACGGTTCTTCGGCTTTGGGTGCGGCGTCCGATTGTTCTTGATCCGTATGTAACTTGGGCCGCGGGGCTCTACATCCTGCTTGCGACTTGGGAGTATGTGCATTTTACGTTCTCTTTAGGTTTAGGCGCGCTGCGGCCCGCTTCCCTTAGCGCCTTTGGCCGCGCTGTGTTCTTTGCGGCTGTTGCTCCTGCCGCAATAGCTACCGGAGGCGCCGGTTTTCTGTTTTTGTCGCTTTGCGCTTCTGTAGCCGTCACCACCGGCTGGCTGTATCCGCGGATGATTCGCGGTCGATTGGCATCTCTGACGCAATGAATCCAAGAGTTATGACCGCGAGCTCTCGCGCCAGGCTATTTGGCTTGATTGACCGATCCGCCCGCCGGCTGGGCGTCCGGATTACGCTTGCGGTCAATACTCTTGAACAGAAGCGACTGGAGGCAATTCGGTCCCTCGGCATTAACGTTGTTGTCGATGTAGGCGCAAACGTCGGGCAATATGCTCGGGAACTCAGAGCAGGGGGCTATCGGGGCCGGATCATTTCGTTCGAGCCCGTGCCTGATGCATATTGCACACTTGCCGCGATGGCGTCTGAGAATCACACATGCCTGGAGATGGGGCTGGGCAGCTTTGACGGAGAAGCGATGATGTTCATCACCCGTAAATCCGTCAACAGCAGCTTCCGGGAGCCCGACCCTCAGCTGCAGACAAAAGTAGCGTCGGCCGAAGTCTGCGCGAAGCATCTCGTCAAAGTACGCAAACTGGATACGATCCTTCCTTCGCTGATCAACCCTGGCGATCGCGTCTATCTGAAGATCGACACTCAGGGATTTGAGAAGGAAGTCCTGATGGGTGCGGCCAGCTCCCTCTCGAATGTATACGCCGTCGAAGTTGAGCTCTCATTGGTTCGCATGTATCTGGGGCAAGCTCTCCTTCCGGATGTATGGAATCTGCTGGAAACCGCTGGTTTTCGT
>JADGHK010000168.1 GCA_019686145.1 Bryobacteraceae bacterium
CAGAGCGCGAAGGTCATTCCGGGATGAGTCAAGCCGCTCGAGAAAGAAGCGGACGCCGTTGACGCTTGTGAAGATCAGCCAGTCGTAGGAGGACAGCCTTTCGATCGCGGCATCGAGCGGACCGGTGCTCAGCGGCGGGCAGATTTCAATGGTGGGATATTCGATCGCCTCAGCGCCGAGATCGTGGAGCTGAAGAGCCAGATCCTCGGCCTGGCCTCGCGGTCTTGTGATGACGATCCGGCGGCCAAAGAGCGGCAGCTTCTCATACCAGCTCAGCGTGTCGCGCAGAGACACGACCTCGCCAATGACGATGGTGGCCGGCGGTTTCATTCCCGCCTCGCGGACGCGATCCGGCAGGTCTTCGAGCGTGCCCGTTATGGTCCACTGTTCCGGCCGGGTTGCCCAGCGCACTGCCATGGCGGGCGTATTGGCAGGCCTGCCCCGGCGGATGATTTCCCGGGCGATGACAGGCAGCGTCGTAAGCCCCATGAAGATGACAAGCGTTTCCGCCCGTCCGACCCGGTCCCAGTCAATGGATTCCGGATTGTGTCCCGTCACAAACGTGACCACGGACGTGTGGCTGCGGTGCGTGAGAGGGACACCGCAGTAGGCTGCAAGACCGAGGGGGGTGGTGACGCCGGGGACCACTTCGAATGGAACGCCCGCGGCGGCCAGGGCTTCCGCCTCTTCCCCGCCCCGCCCGAAGATAAACGGGTCTCCTCCCTTCAGCCGCACGACCGTGAAACCACGTTTCGCGCGGTCGATCATCATTTCGATGATTTCCTGCTGCGATACGGTGTGGCAGGACCGCTTCTTGCCGACGTAGATTCGTTCCGCCCGCTCGCGGGCAAAGCGGAGGAGCGCGGGATTCGCGAGATGGTCGAACAGAACGGCATCCGCGAGTTGAAGAACTCTCCGGCCCTTGAGAGTAAGCAGCTCCGGATCCCCTGGCCCGGCGCCGACCAGATACACCTTACTCATAAGCCCGGTTCGCTCACCGCTGTTCCGTCCGCTGCGTTCAGGATCTCCCGGCCGCCTCCCGACAGCAGATCCTCCGCCAATGCCCGCCCGATCGCAGCCGCTTCGTCTGCCGGTCCCTCGGCCTCCCGCTTCACCATCCTCGCGGCGTCCGGAGAGATAACGATGCCTCGCAGGTGCAGCCGCCCGCCTTGAACGGCGGCGTAAGCGCCGATAGGCACCTGACAGCCCCCACCAAGGGTCCCGAGTACGGCACGCTCAGCCGTAATCGCGGCCCGTGTCTCGGCATGGTCCAGACGAGCGCAAGCCTGATGAGCGGGACCGCCATCGACGCGCGTTTCCACTGCCAGGGCTCCCTGACCGACAGCCGGGCACATTTCCGCAGGGTCGAACCACTGCACGATACGGTCCGCCAGACCGAGCCGGCGTAATCCCGCGCTTGCCAGCACGACCGCGTCGTACCGTCCTTCATCCAGCTTCCGGACTCGGGTGTCCACGTTACCCCGAATGGTTTCAATATCCAGATCCGGGCGAATCGCCCGAAGCTGCGCTGCCCGCCGGAGGGAACTCGTGCCAACGCGGGCGCGCGGAGGCAGCTCCGAAAGGCTGCGGCCGAGAAGGACGTCCCGCGGATCCTCCCGTTCTGGCACAGCCGCGAGCGTAAGCCCTTTGGGAAGTTCAGTCGGAAGGTCCTTCAGGCTGTGCACGGCGACGTCGATCGTGCCCGCAAGAAGCGCCTCCTCAATCTCTTTGGTGAACAGACCCTTCGCTCCCACTTTGGCCAGCGGAACATCCTGAATCCTGTCGCCCGTGGTGCGAATGATCTCTATGCGGCAGCTCTCGCCCAGCGCCTCCAGCCGGTCCTTAACCCACCGCGCTTGCCATAGCGCCAGCGCCGAGCCGCGCGATCCAATCACAAGCATTCTGTTGACTGACTCCCCTAACCTGCCCCGACGCTGAACTTCAGTTCTCGCCCAGGCGAAATACTTTGCGGATTACATCGATGACGTGCAATCCGTCCGGATCGCCTGCATGGCGGCGCAGTTCCGCAATCGGGCCATGGGCGATCTTGTTGATGATGCCTCGGGTCAACGCCGTCACAGCCTCTTCCTGCTGGGGCGTCAGCGGCCCGAGTTTGCTCCGGACCCGCTCAAGTTCTGCAAGACGGATCTGTTCCAGCTGCTCCTGAAGGCTGACGATCGTTGGCACGACGTGCCGCGCCCTCAAGCGATGCATCAGCCGTTCGACTTCCTCGTCAATGATCTCCTCTGCCTGCTCCGCTTCCTTCAGGCGCCCGCGCAGATTCGCTGCGACCACTTCCTGCAGGTCGTCAATGTCATAGAGGAACACGTTGTCCAGCCGGTTCACTTCCGGCTCAATGTTGCGTGGAACGGCAATATCGATGAGGAAAACCGGCTTGTTGCGCCTCGCCTCAATGACCTTTCGAACCTGATCCCGCGTGAGGATATAGTGCGGCGCGCCGGTGGAGGTGATGACGATATCGACCTCGGGCAGCGACTCCAGGAAACGATCGTAAGGCACGACCTTCCCGTCGAACAGCTTCGCCATCTCAAGGGCTCGTTCCGGAGTGCGGTTTGTCACCAGGATCTGGCAGCAGCCGGAACGCCGCAGGTGGCGGGCAGCCAGCTCTGACATCTTGCCCGCGCCCACGATCATGACCCGCTTCGATGACAGCGAACCGAAGATCTCACGCGCAAGCTCAACGGCAGCAAAGCTGACCGAAACTGCGCTCTTTCCAATTTCCGTCTCCGTCCGGACACGTTTCGCCACGCTGAAAGCGCGGGTCAGGACAGCATCGAGAAACCCGCTAAGCGCCCCGCACTCCTTTGCGGCGGCGTACGCCTCCTTGAGCTGGCCCAGAATCTGCGGCTCGCCAACCACCATGGAATCCAGGCTGGCCGCCACGCGAAACAGGTGGCGGATCGCCTCGCGGTCCTCGTAACAATACAGGTACGGCTTGACGAACTCGGGCTCCACCTGCCGCGCTTCTTTCAAGAAGCCGTGAACGAGGGACCGGGGATCGGAGCTTTCCTCCGAGGCGACGACGATCTCCACCCGGTTGCAAGTCGACAGGATCAAACCTTCCAGGAAGCCGGCATACCGTTTGAGCCGTTCCAGCGCATCCGACAGGGCTGCTTCAGGGAAAGCGAGGCGCTCGCGCACTTCAACCGGTGCACTTTTGTGATTCACGCCCGCCAGCAACAGCTTCATCTTGTCAACAAGGAACGGAGTCCGAGGTGAGTCGCCCACGTCAGAGCCAGACAACCCAAAACCGTGACGACCATAAGAGCGGCCTTGCGGCCTCGCAATCCGGTACTCATCCGGAGGAACACCATCAGCAGGTATGAGCCCCAGGTTAACAGAGAAATCGTAATCTTCGCCTCGCCGATCCAGCGCGTACCCGATTCAACGAAGGCCCATGTGATCCCGGCGATGACTGACAACGTAATCAGCACGAAACCCAGATTCATCGACGTCGTGACCATGTTATCCAACGTCGCCAGCGGAGGCAGACGATCAAAGAGAACAGCCCTTGGACGCTTGCTCTTGAGGTGCTTCTCCTGGATCAGGTAAAAGACCGAGGCAACGGCGGTGAACAGGAGTGCTGCATAGCCGGACAGCACAAGGAGCACATGTACCAGCAGCCACACATCGCGCAGTTGCGAGCTGCTCCACGGCGCAACAGGCATCGCCATGCTCCCCGCAAGAGTCATCAGAAACACCAGCGGAAACAGGAACACGCCGAGGCCAGTGAACTCATAGCGCCAGTAGATGAACAGAAAGAGCGCGGCAATGAGGAACCCGCAAAGGGAGATCGATTCAAAAAAGTTGTTTACGGGCAGATGGCCGAGGCCGTAGGTCAGCTCGACGAGAGAGACAAAGTGCAGCACCACCCCGACGACAAACGCCGTCAGGGCCGCCCGGAAGATTTGTATCCGCCTGCTGAGGACCGTGAGGATCGCATGCAGGAGACCGACTGCGTACAGCGCCGCCGCGACTCGCAGCCAGAAAACGCTCATTTCATGCATCAAGTGCTTTCAACGTTTCAGTATACCGTGGCGGGGGAAAGACTTAGCGGAGTCCATCTCGATTCCGGCGCTGGCCGGACCTTCCGAAATCCGCCGACAATGAAAGTATGAACGTCTCTCTGCTCCACAAGAATGCCGTCGTCACCGGAGGTACGCGAGGAATCGGGTTTGCGATCGCAGAAGCTCTGCTCCAGGCTGGCGCATCGGTCGCCATTTGCGGCCGTTCCGAGTCTGACGTCGATCGCGCTGTGAAAGAACTTGCTCCTTTTGCCAGCCAGGGCAATAAAGTGGTGGGCCGGCCGGCCGATGTTACGAGACGGGAGCAGGTTTCCGAATTCTTTCAGTTTGTCGACGCCAGCCTCGATCACTTAGATATTTTGATTAACAACGCCGGTGTGGGCGTGTTCGCAAATATCGCGGAGCTTACACCGGAGCAATGGAAACAGGTTATCGATACGAATCTGAACGGCGTTTACTTTTGTAGCCGGGAAGCAATACCGAGATTTCGGAATCGCGGAGGCGGCTTTATCATCAACATCAGCAGCCTGGCTGGGAAAAACGCGTTCAGCGGCGGGACTGCCTACAACGCTTCCAAATTCGCCCTAAACGGTTTCTCCGAAGCAATGATGCTGGACGTGCGCTACGACAATATCCGTGTTTCCACCATCATGCCGGGAAGCGTTGCTACGAACTTTGGCAGCGGAGGCGCGGCTGACTGGAAAATAGCCCCGGAGGACATTGCCGATGTTGTTCTCATGGTGCTTTCGATGCCGGAACGCACTCTCATCAGTAGCGTTGAGATCCGTCCTTCAAAACCCAAGAAGTGACCAATGAGCAAGTAGGAGGTGATCAGGATGACGCCCCGGCGGGATGGCACACGGATTGCAGCCAGACGAAGAGAGAGGCCGCGATTGAAAGGGGAAGTCAAGCATATGGTCAGGCTGAACCAACCATTGGATCCGACCAAGACGGGCCGCGAAGCCGAGGCGTTAGAGTCCAACCTTCGCAAACTCATTGTTGGGCAGGACGAGGCAATCCAGCAGATTGTAAATATCTACCAGATGCATCTGACTGGAATGTCTGCCCCTGGCCGGCCGGTTGGAAATTTTTTATTCCTGGGACCCACTGGATCCGGTAAAACCCGCATCGTCGAAGCTGCTGCAGAAAGCCTGGTGGGTACTTCGCGCGCCGTCATCAAACTCGATTGCGCAGAGTTCCAGCATAGCCACGAAATCGCAAAACTTATCGGGTCTCCCCCTGGCTATCTGGGACACCGGGAGACGCATCCGCTGCTCAGTCAGGAAGTGGTCAACCAATATCACACCGAGAAGGTGAAACTGAGCTTTATTCTCTTCGACGAGATTGAAAAGGCAAGCGATGCTCTTTGGAACCTGCTGCTCGGTATCCTTGACAAGGCGACGCTTACGCTGGGCGATAACCGCAAAGTTGATTTCTCCCGCGCCCTGATCTTTATGACGAGTAATCTCGGCGCCACCGAAATGAGTTCCCTGATGACACCCAAGCTGGGATTCGACGCGTGCCAGCAGCCTCGTTCCGCAGCAGTCGCCGCTGTTCTCGACGAGAAGATGACGAATAAGATCACTCGCAGTGGCATCGAAGCGGCGCGGCGGAAGTTCACACCCGAGTTTATGAACAGGCTCGACAAGATTGTCGTTTTCAGGCCACTCGGTGATAGTGAACTGAAAAAAATACTCGACATCGAGTTGAACATGGTGCAGCAGAGGATTTTTACGTCTTCGCCGGAACGGTCCTTTGTATTCACTGCGACGGAAGCGGCAAAAAGCTATCTGCTTCGCGAGGGAACCGACCAGCGGTACGGCGCCCGCCATTTGAAACGGGCGATTGAGCGCCTGCTGGTGCAGCCAATGTCCAACCTGATTGCGACCGAGCAGGTGCGGTGCGGGGATCTGATTCGCGTGGACTACGATCCCAAAACCGAGTCGATGTGCTTCATGAAGGAGGCAGAAGGAATTCCGACGCATGCAATGGCCGAAATGGTCGACAGCTCGATTGCATTACCCGCCGGCGCCTTCTCTCAAGGTGCAGTCTTTGAAATGAACCGCTCTCAAAACGCCCGCTCTTCCAAGCGCAGCTAGCAATCCT
>JADGHK010000169.1 GCA_019686145.1 Bryobacteraceae bacterium
CGTCATGGTGAATCCGCACACAATCACGAGGAAGCAGCTCCAGGTAATCGGCAGCTGGGGGTTCGAGCCGCGGCACGTCGATCAGGCTCTTACACTGCTTGCGGGCACCGACTGGAAGCTTCGATTTGCAAAGCAGATCACCCACCGATTCCCCTTAGCCAAGGCAAACGAGGCGATGCAGACGGTGCGGGAGTGGCGATCCGGAAAAGCCGTGATCGTCCCGGGAAGCGACATTTGATAATGACTGATACTATGGCCGGATTCACTTTCCAAGCAGCGGCTGTCCGGTTGGCCTCGCGGCGCTTGCCGTCTCCCGGCAGTGCGGCGCCGCCAAGGTCATCGTACTCGGAGCGCCCCGCCATCGCCTGGAGCTGACCTGCCAGTTCGGAGCTGACGCTGCAATCTCCATCGAAGACGTCGCGAACGCGGAGAAGCGCCGTCCTTTAGTGCTCGAACACACCGGCCCTTATGGCGCCGACGTCGTCATCGAGTGCGTCGGCCATCCCGCTGTCGTCCCGGAAGGTTGGAAGCTGTGTCGCGATGGCGCTGGTACGGGCTCGCTTTATCATCGCGCACAGACTCGCGCTTTTCGCCGCTTCCAACTATTCTACTTTCGCCCTGCTTCAATCAAATTTTCCATGAACCTTGGGCACGGACCTACTCGTCCTCAGTGGAGACTAGGATCGACTATTCGCCGTCAGACTGCTCCGAGACGTTCCCATTTCCTTCATCGGTCACTGCTCTCGAATGCTTCGGGGAGCTTTACCGTACCAAGCGGCGAGAAATCATGGCCGCACGGCGTGAGGGCCTCACCACCACCTACAACCGCTTCCACTCCCCCGCACGAGGTCTCGGAGGACATCGCCACCTTGCGGGCGCTCCATGTCGAAATGGACAATTCCGTCGCTGCTGCATACGGCCGGACGGACCTCGACCTCGGCCGCAATTTTCACGAAACCAAACACGGCGCCCGGTTTACCATCTCGGAACCGGCGCGGCGGGAGGTGCTCGACCGGCTGCTGGCGCTCAATCACGAGCGCTATGCCCAGGAACAGGCGCGCGCGGACGCAACGCGTCCGAAGCGCGGCACGAAGAGAAAGCGGGCTAAAGAAGGCCCCTGTTTCACGGTCAAGCCGGCATCCGGCTAGATCTCGTTCCAAAATTATGTTAACCTAATACGTGAACGATTTTTGTCCAGAGATTGTATCTTGGAAATCGGCTTTCAAACTGCGAAGCTCAAGAAGGAATGCGACGATTTCAAGCTCCTGCGGAAGGCGTACGGCGAGCATCGAGCCAAGTTGATTCGCCGGCGACTGGACGCGATCCTTGCAGCAGTGGTCTTGGAGGACCTGCGCAATACCCCCGGCAGGCTTCACGAGCTGAAGGGCAACCGGCAAGGGCAGCTTTCTCTGGATCTCGACGGGCCGTACCGGCTGATTCTGGTCCCGGCCCACAACCCCGTCCCTCTGCGGGACGGCGGCGGAATGGATTGGAGCCAGATCACAGCCGTCACGGTCCTCGGAATTGAGGACACTCATGAACACTGATTTCCGCGATCGTCCCATCGCGGCCGCATTGAAGCCGACACACACTTACGAACCGGATTTTGTTACTCCACCAGGCGAGATCCTGGAGGAAAAGCTCCAGGAACTCGGCATGTCGCAAGCCGAACTGGCCGACCGGATCGGGCGCACCAAGAAGACCGTCAACGAAATCATCAAAGCCAAGGCGCCTTTGCTCCCCGAAACCGCTATTCAACTGGAGCGCGTGCTTGGCATCCCGGCCCGGTTTTGGACCAATGCAGAGGCAAACTATCGCCAATTTCTGGCGTTCCAAGAGGAGACGCGCCGGTTAGCGGAGCAGCGCGAATTCCTGAAGGAACTGCCCACCGCGCAACTGGTGAAAGCGGGATGGCTTCCCAAGCGGGCCGATCCAGTCGCACGCCTGCGGGACATGTTGCAGTTCTTCGGGGTCGCTTCCCTCGATGCGCTGTCTCAAATCGGGAAAGTGAAACGCCTCGCTTTTCGCCAGTCCGCGGCGCATAAAGTGAATCAGTATGCACTGCTCGCGTGGCTCCGAATCGGCGAGATCGAAGCTCAGAAGATCCAGTGCGTACCGTATGACTCGAAGACTTTTCGCCATGCGCTGCACTCCATTCGGAATGAGCTCTGCAATAAGCCGGTCCCTGAGGCCGCTGTCCAAATGGTGCGGGCCTGCGCCGAGTCCGGAGTTGCCCTGGTGTTTGTTCCCGAGATCCCCGGGTGCCGGGCCTGGGGCGTCACGCAATGGATCAGCCCGGAAAGAGCTATTCTGCAACTGAGCTTGCGGGGAAAGACGGACGACCAGTTCTGGTTCACCTTTTTCCATGAAGCGGCCCATATCCTGCATCATCCCAAGAAGGACATTTACGTGGAAATGGATAACCAGCAGGATGAGCGCGAACAGCAGGCGAATGCGTTCGCAAGAGATATCCTGATCCCACCCCAAGATTGGAAGAAAGTGGCGTTGGCGCGGCCTCGGAGCGCCAGTGAGGTCAGAACCTGGGCAGAACGGTTGAACGTCCCGCCTGGCGTGTTGGTCGGGCGATTGCAGCACGAGCGCATGTTGCCCTGGACTCATCTCAATGGGCTGAAGGTTAAGCTTCGCGGCTTCCCTGGTAATAAAGCCGCGTAATAAGATGGAAGGCTCCTATGTCCGCGCCAACGACTCAAATCATCTCCGCGGCAACGATTCGGCACGAATTTGAGGATCCGGTTCGCTGGGACCTGCTCGGTCCGGCGGGCGGCGAGCAGGAGATCGTCACGGAACAGAGCATTCGCAACCGGTACCTCCTGGGTATGCTCGCGACATGTACTGGCTGCTCCAGGCTCAATTGGAAGTGCGCGGCCGGTTTTCCAGACGGCCTGGACAAGGCCATGTCTCGACGCTGGACCAGATTTCGCGGCTCGAGGACCGGACGAATGAGATGCTGGCACGTCGATTCAGGCTCTTACACTGCTTGCGGGCACCGACTGGAAGCTTCGATTTGCAAAGCAGATCACCCACCGATTCCCCTTAGCCAAGGCAAACGAGGCGATGCAGACGGTGCGGGAGTGGCGATCCGGAAAAGCCGTGATCGTCCCGGGAAGCGACATTTGATAATGACTGATACTATGGCCGGATTCACTTTCCAAGCAGCGGCTGTCCGGTTGGCCTCGCGGCGCTTGCCGTCTCCCGGCAGTGCGGCGCCGCCAAGGTCATCGTACTCGGAGCGCCCCGCCATCGCCTGGAGCTGACCTGCCAGTTCGGAGCTGACGCTGCAATCTCCATCGAAGACGTCGCGAACGCGGAGAAGCGCCGTCCTTTAGTGCTCGAACACACCGGCCCTTATGGCGCCGACGTCGTCATCGAGTGCGTCGGCCATCCCGCTGTCGTCCCGGAAGGTTGGAAGCTGTGTCGCGATGGCGCTGGTACGGGCTCGCTTTATCATCGCGCACAGACTCGCGCTTTTCGCCGCTTCCAACTATTCTACTTTCGCCCTGCTTCAATCAAATTTTCCATGAACCTTGGGCACGGACCTACTCGTCCTCAGTGGAGACTAGGATCGACTATTCGCCGTCAGACTGCTCCGAGACGTTCCCATTTCCTTCATCGGTCACTGCTCTCGAATGCTTCGGGGAGCTTTACCGTACCAAGCGGCGAGAAATCATGGCCGCACGGCGTGAGGGCCTCACCACCACCTACAACCGCTTCCACTCCCCCGCACGAGGTCTCGGAGGACATCGCCACCTTGCGGGCGCTCCATGTCGAAATGGACAATTCCGTCGCTGCTGCATACGGCCGGACGGACCTCGACCTCGGCCGCAATTTTCACGAAACCAAACACGGCGCCCGGTTTACCATCTCGGAACCGGCGCGGCGGGAGGTGCTCGACCGGCTGCTGGCGCTCAATCACGAGCGCTATGCCCAGGAACAGGCGCGCGCGGACGCAACGCGTCCGAAGCGCGGCACGAAGAGAAAGCGGGCTAAAGAAGGCCCCTGTTTCACGGTCAAGCCGGCATCCGGCTAGATCTCGTTCCAAAATTATGTTAACCTAATACGTGAACGATTTTTGTCCAGAGATTGTATCTTGGAAATCGGCTTTCAAACTGCGAAGCTCAAGAAGGAATGCGACGATTTCAAGCTCCTGCGGAAGGCGTACGGCGAGCATCGAGCCAAGTTGATTCGCCGGCGACTGGACGCGATCCTTGCAGCAGTGGTCTTGGAGGACCTGCGCAATACCCCCGGCAGGCTTCACGAGCTGAAGGGCAACCGGCAAGGGCAGCTTTCTCTGGATCTCGACGGGCCGTACCGGCTGATTCTGGTCCCGGCCCACAACCCCGTCCCTCTGCGGGACGGCGGCGGAATGGATTGGAGCCAGATCACAGCCGTCACGGTCCTCGGAATTGAGGACACTCATGAACACTGATTTCCGCGATCGTCCCATCGCGGCCGCATTGAAGCCGACACACACTTACGAACCGGATTTTGTTACTCCACCAGGCGAGATCCTGGAGGAAAAGCTCCAGGAACTCGGCATGTCGCAAGCCGAACTGGCCGACCGGATCGGGCGCACCAAGAAGACCGTCAACGAAATCATCAAAGCCAAGGCGCCTTTGCTCCCCGAAACCGCTATTCAACTGGAGCGCGTGCTTGGCATCCCGGCCCGGTTTTGGACCAATGCAGAGGCAAACTATCGCCAATTTCTGGCGTTCCAAGAGGAGACGCGCCGGTTAGCGGAGCAGCGCGAATTCCTGAAGGAACTGCCCACCGCGCAACTGGTGAAAGCGGGATGGCTTCCCAAGCGGGCCGATCCAGTCGCACGCCTGCGGGACATGTTGCAGTTCTTCGGGGTCGCTTCCCTCGATGCGCTGTCTCAAATCGGGAAAGTGAAACGCCTCGCTTTTCGCCAGTCCGCGGCGCATAAAGTGAATCAGTATGCACTGCTCGCGTGGCTCCGAATCGGCGAGATCGAAGCTCAGAAGATCCAGTGCGTACCGTATGACTCGAAGACTTTTCGCCATGCGCTGCACTCCATTCGGAATGAGCTCTGCAATAAGCCGGTCCCTGAGGCCGCTGTCCAAATGGTGCGGGCCTGCGCCGAGTCCGGAGTTGCCCTGGTGTTTGTTCCCGAGATCCCCGGGTGCCGGGCCTGGGGCGTCACGCAATGGATCAGCCCGGAAAGAGCTATTCTGCAACTGAGCTTGCGGGGAAAGACGGACGACCAGTTCTGGTTCACCTTTTTCCATGAAGCGGCCCATATCCTGCATCATCCCAAGAAGGACATTTACGTGGAAATGGATAACCAGCAGGATGAGCGCGAACAGCAGGCGAATGCGTTCGCAAGAGATATCCTGATCCCACCCCAAGATTGGAAGAAAGTGGCGTTGGCGCGGCCTCGGAGCGCCAGTGAGGTCAGAACCTGGGCAGAACGGTTGAACGTCCCGCCTGGCGTGTTGGTCGGGCGATTGCAGCACGAGCGCATGTTGCCCTGGACTCATCTCAATGGGCTGAAGGTTAAGCTTCGCGGCTTTCCTGGTAATAAAGCCGCGTAATAAGATGGAAGGCTCCTATGTCCGCGCCAACGACTCAAATCATCTCCGTGGCAACGATTCGGCAGGAATTTGAGGATCCGGTTCGTTGGGACCTGCTCGGTCCGGCGGGCGGCGAGCAGGAGATTGTCACGGAACAGAGCATTCGCAACTGGCTGCTCCAGGCTCAATTGGAAGTGCGCGGCCGGTTTTCCAGACGGCCTGGACAAGGCCATGCCTCGACGCTGGACCAGACCTCGCGGCTCGAGGACCAGACGAATGAAATGCTGGCACGTCGATCAGGCTCTTACACTGCTTGCGGGCACCGACTGGAAGCTTCGATTTGCAAAGCAGATCACCCACCGATTCCCCTTAGCGAAGGCAAACGAGGCGATGCAAACGGTGCGAGAGTGGCGATCCGGAAAAGCCGTGATCGTCCCGGGAAGCGACATTTGACAATGACTGATACTATGGCCGGATTCACTTTCCAAGCAGCGGCTGTCCGGTTGGCCTCGCGGCGCTTGCCGTCTCCCGGCAGTGCGGCGCCGCCAAG
>JADGHK010000170.1 GCA_019686145.1 Bryobacteraceae bacterium
TCCACGGGCGCATCCGGATTCGCGCCTCTAGCGGTCCGCCCTCTGGCGAGCACAGCCCCGAGCGAGGCGCCCGTTCCCCTGCCCCGGTTCCTGACGAACGCCGAGGGCGCCGGCGAGGCAGCCGGTCGGCCGTTATGGCGGCGTCTCCCTTGGCGGGGTTTCGCCCTGATCTCGCTGTTGACGGTAATTGCGGCTGCGCTCTCCGGCATGGCGACCCGCATCCTCTTTGTACCTGCAAACGAGCCTTCGCTGGAGCTCGGTCTCAACGTAGTTGGCGACGTCTTGCAGGTCTCCTGGAGTCGGTCTGCGCCTGTCATCCAAAATGCGACGGGCGGCCAGGTACGCATCGTAGATGGTCCAGCGCAGCGGGTCCTGCCCCTGACCCGGGACGGTCTGCTCGGCGGGGCGCTCGTTTATACGAAGGCCAGCCATGACGTCGAAATCCGGCTGATTGTCGAGCAGGCGGGCGGCCGCAAAGTAGAAGCGGCGGTGCGCTACCTTGGCGCGCAAGCCCTCGAACTGGGCCAGCCTACCCTCGCCGAATTGCGCGAACAGGTTGAGGAGCTGACGAAGGAGCGTGAGGCGCTCCATGAGCAAATCGACAAACTGACGACGCGAGCCCAGATCGCCGAGCGCGAGCTTCAGAAGTTAACGAACAAGTAGCGCCACCGCGTAGTGGCCTGCATTCAAGCGCAGGGCCTAGTGCTTCGTGGGCAGCGGAAGCAGCGGCTACAATCATATACGATGGGTCGCGCACAGATTGACGCCACCGCGGTAATCGGAAGGGCGCCGGAAGAGCTTTCCATTACGGAGCGTTTTGCCTTCGCCGGAAAGTGGGTAGCGCTGGAGCGTTATTCGCCGCAGACGCTGCCGCTGCGGACAATCGAAGCAATCGGCAGCACGGTGACCGAGTGCGTGGAGCAGCTCCGCTCCCGCGGTGCGGACCCAGCGAAGTTCGAGTTTATCGTACTCACCCCGCCGTACTAGCTGTCAGCCGCCGACATACCGGGCGTAGAGGCTGCGAGCGACGCCAGGATCCGTCGTTCCTTTCACAATGGCCCGTCCATCCGGGAAAATCGTCATCTCATACGGTGGAATAAAGAATCGCAGGGCGAATTCATTTGCTCTGACAGCCCCGACGTTCGACAGCCGGCTGGCCAGCGACTGCAGGTCTAACGGCCGCTTCCGTTCGTGAATTTGTACCGCGTTCCGCCCGCAGAGGCTGATCGGCGCGCGCCGGCGGCCGTTCAGGTGCTCGAAATCGCCTTGAGCGCAGCAGGCACAGGAGGGGTCCCTGGCCGGGAGCGGGATTTGACGGATGGAGCCGGTCCATACGTCAACAGTCGTGAGGTACCACTGAAACTGCGAGCAGTCGCCAGCGAGTATCCGCAGCGCCTCGGAAACCTGCAGCGAAGCAATCAATGAGGTGATGGAGTTCACGACACCGGCCGTCTCGCAAGTAGGCTGCGCTCCAGTGGGTGGATTTGGGTAGACACAGCGAAGACAGGGACCGTAGCCGGGGAGCACCGGCATCACCAGTCCATAGCTGCCCACAGCGGCGCCATAAATCCACGGAATTTTCTCCCGCACGCAGAAATCGTTGATGAGGTAGCGGACTTCAAAATTATCGGAACCGTCCAGGATCAGGTGGAGGTTCCCGAGAAGCTCGTCGATATTCTCCGAGGTCAGATCCGCTACGACCGGTTCGACGGAAATCCCGGAGTTGATGGAGGCAAGACGGCGCGCGGCGGCGACGGCTTTCGGAATCCCTTCCTCGGCATCCCTTTCGTCGTAGAGCCACTGGCGCTGCAGATTGCTCAATTCGACGTAGTCCCGATCGATCAGGCGAAGCATTCCCATGCCAGCGCGGGCAAGAGCGCCGGCGTGGAAGCTGCCGAGGGCGCCGCAGCCGACAATACCGACACGAGACTGAAGCAGCTTTTCCTGCCCCGTTTCACCGATGCCCGCAAACAAGAGCTGGCGGGAGTACCGATCCCGCTCCGTAGCCGTCATATACAAGAATCGTACCAATCGATCCTGGTATCATGGCGGTTTGTGACCAACGGCATACGGAGCATGCTGTTTCCCGCTCTTCTGGCTGGAGTCGCCGCTGGTGTTCTAATGGCTGCGCCGGTTGACTATGAGGGCCAGCCGATCGTAGCCATCCGGTTTGAGCCTCCGAATCAACCGCTGCCCGCTGATCAAATCACTCAACTGCTCCCCTTTCGTCAGGGCGATAAGCTGAAGCTGAGTGATATTCGTCTGGCCATTCAGCGGCTCCACGAGAGCGGCCGCTACCAGGACATTGCTGTCGACGCTACGCGCTCGGGCGAAGGGGTTGTTCTCACCTTCAAGACCACCGGCAACTGGTTCATCGGACGGGTCACGGTAGACGGGGTTCCTCCCCCGCCAAACCGCGGGCAACTTGTTAATTCTACAAAGCTCGCCCTTGGCAGCGAGTACTCCGACGAGGACCTCCAGGCAGCCATCGAAAATTTGCAGGCGGTGCTGCGGAACAACGGTTTCTATGAGGCACGGATCAATCCCGTACTGAGCCGGGATCCCGACACAACAGAGATCTCGATCCGGTTCGAAGTATCGCCGGGTCCGCGAGCCCGTTTCGCCATGCCCATCATTAAAGGACAGCCGGAGCGTGACGCGGACGATATCAGCGCCGCCACGGGCTGGAAGCGCTTCTACGGCATGCTCGGCTGGAAGACCGTCACGGAGAACCGTGTACAGCAGGGGCTGGAACGGATCCGGCGCTCGTACCTCGGCAAGGATCACCTTATGGCCCGCGTGACCCTGGATGGGATGGAGTATGACCCGAAATCGAAGACCGTCACACCCACCTTAACGGTCGATGCCGGCCCGCGAGTTACGGTACGGACACGTGGAGCGAGAGTCTCCCGCGGGAAATTGCGGGAGCTGATACCGATTTATCAGGAGCAGTCGGTCGACCGGGATCTTCTGGTCGAGGGCATGCACAACCTGGAAGAACTGTTTCAGGCCGAAGGCTACTTCGATGTGAAAGTGTCCTTTGATGTTTCGAAGAGGCAGGACGGCAGAGAGGTAATCCTCTACAGGATCAACCGCGGCCAGCGGTCGAAGCTGGTGCATCTGGATGTTTCGGGAAACCAATATTTCGATGACGAGACGATCCGCGAACGGATGTATATCACTCCGGCCACCCGTCTCCGATATCGCCACGGCCGCTTCAGCATGGACATGCTGGAGCGCGACAAGGAGGCGATTGCGGATTTGTACCGCTCAAACGGCTTTCAAAACGTCGAGGTCACTTCGCGCGTCGAGACGAACTTTCGAGGCAACGAACGCGAGCTCGGTGTGTTTATCGAGATTAACGAAGGGCCGCAATGGTTCGTGAGTGACCTGTCTCTGAGCGGCGTTGATCTGAAGCTGCTCCCGGAAGTCGAGGCAATGTTACAGTCCACAGCCGGTCAACCCTACAGCAGCTTCAACGTGGCAACGGACCGCGACAACATCCTGAACTACTACTTCAACAACGGCTATCCCGAGGCGCGGTTTGAGTCCATGGTAAGTCCGGGCCCCCAGCCGAATACGGTGCGTCTTCAGTACATCGTCGAAGAGGGTCCGCGGAACTTTGTCCGCGGGATCCTGATCAGCGGCCTCGAAGCAACCAGCAGAAACCTGGTTACCAGCCGCATACCGATTACTCCCGGAGCCCCGTTGTCGCAGAGCGAGATGGTGGAGTCACAGAGACGCCTCTATGACCTGGGTATTTTCGCCAAGGTCGACATGGCGGTCCAGAACCCGGAAGGCCGGGAGCGCAACAAGTACGTGCTTTATCAGTTTGAAGAAGCGAGGAGGTATTCGCTCACGCTGGGCTTTGGCGCTGAGATTGCCCGCATCGGCGGCGGCCAGGGGACCCTCGCGGACCCGGGTGGCGGCGCCGGCTTCAGTCCGCGCGTGTCGCTGGGCTTGAGCCGCGGCAATATGTTCGGCGTCGGCCACACGCTCGGGCTTCTGTCGCGTGTGTCCAACATTCAGCGCCGGGTGGTTTTGAACTACCTGGCCCCGCAGTTCCAAGGCAACGAGAACCTGAATCTTTCCTTTAGCGCGCTTTGGGACGACTCGCGTAACATCCGTACGTTCACGTCGAGAAGATGGGAGGGGTCCGCCCAGATCGGACAGCGCCTGTCGCGATCGAACACGATTCAGTACCGGGCGACCTTCCGGCGGGTTACGGTGGACGAAAACACTCTTGTCATCCGCCCGGACCTGATCCCGGTCTTTGCTCAGCCCGCCCGCGTCGGGCTGTTCTCCACCACATTCATCCACGATCGCCGGGATGACCCCATCGAGTCGCATCGCGGGATGTACAACACCTTCGATATCGGCGTCGCGCACAGGATCTTCGGGTCGCAGCCGGAATATGCACGGATGGTCTGGCGAAACTCCACTTACCACCAGATCGGACGTGAGCTCGTGCTGGCCCGATCCTTCAACTTTGGCTGGCTCAAGAACTTTGGCGGCACGGAAATCCCTTTGCCGGAGCGCTTCTTTGCCGGCGGCGCGACGGCCCACCGCGGATTCCCTGAAAACCAGGCAGGACCCCGCGATCTGGTGACCGGCTTTCCAATCGGGGGCAACGCCTTCCTTGTAAATTCAATCGAGCTGCGCTTCCCGCTCCTCGGCGAGAACCTGGGAGGCGTAATCTTTCACGATGCGGGCAACGTCTATTCTGACTTGGACGACATCAACCTCCGCTTCCGCCAGCGCAACACGGCGGATTTCAACTATATGGTTCACTCGTTCGGCTTCGGCCTGCGCTACCGCACGCCGATTGGCCCCATCCGGGTGGACTTCGGTTTCAGCCCGAACTCTCCACGCTTCGTGGGGTTTGAAGGAACACGCGAGGAGTTGCTGCGAGGCGGTGGAACACCGAATGTGCTGCAGCGCATCCACCAGTTCCAGTTCCACTTCTCGCTCGGTCAGACTTTTTGATGCGCGCTCTGCTGACGATCCTCGTTCTGATCTGCCCCGCAAGCGCCGAGATCGTCGACCGGATTGTCGCCACCGTCGGAAACATCGTCATCACAGAAAGCGAGCTTGTTGAGCATCTCAGGATCGCGGCATTCCTGAACCAGGAGGAGGTCCGGCAGACACCGGAAGAACGCAAGAAGGCGTTGGAGAGACTCGTGGAGCAGGCCCTCATCCGCCATGAGATCGAGATCTCCCGCTACAGCGCACCCGATGCGGCATCCATTGAAAAAATCCTCGAGAACGTGAAAGCCCGGTTCAAGTCTGAAGAGGCTTACCTGGAGGCGCTTGCCAAGAGCCAGATCAACGACGAGCAACTACGCCAGGCGATAAGCTGGCAGATCACGCTGCTGCGCTTCATCGAATACCGCTTCCGGCCAGGTATCCAGGTTTCCGACGAGGACATTCAGTCGTACTATGACAAGCGGTTTCTTCCCGAGTGGAGCAAGTCAAAGAAGGAGCCGCCCCCGCCACTCCCCGAGGTACGAGATCGAATCGCCCGGATTTTGACGGCGCAGCGCGAGGATGAGGCGTTAGATCAATGGCTGGAGCAAGCCAGGAAACAAACCCGGATTCGGATTCACGAGGAGGCTCTGCCATGACCGGACCTCGCAAAATTTTGTACCTGTCCAGCGCCGCTGTGGCCCTCCTCTTACTGCTCTCCGTTGGCGTCATGATCTCGCTGCAATCTCCCTGGCTGCACGAGAAAGTACGCCAGCGCATCGTGGACGAAGTGGAACGCGCAACAGGGGGCCGCACGGAGATTGGGGCGTTCCGGTTTGATTGGAAGCAGCTTCAGGCAGAAGTAGCTCCGTTCGTTTTACATGGCACGGAACCACCAGGCGAGGCGCCGCTATTCCGCGCCGAATCCGTGCAGATCGGGCTCAAGGTGGTGTCGATTCTCCGCAGAGACATCGACATCAAATTGCTGGCGATCGATCAGCCCAAAGTAAATCTGCTGGTCGACGCCAACGGCAAAACAAACGTACCTGAACCGAAGATCAAGCGCGAGCCAGTCTCAGATCCGGTGGAACAGATCATCAAGCTCGCGATTGAGCGCGTCGAGATCCGGGACGG
>JADGHK010000171.1 GCA_019686145.1 Bryobacteraceae bacterium
CCACGCAACGATTGAAGGCGGCTACGGCGGATGGATCAACAGCGCGCGGCTGGTTGCGCCGTACATGCACGGCGTCGCACTGAAGGACTTTCGCTGGGAGAGGAATGACAAAGGCGAGTGGCAGATACGCTGGGCGCCGCTCGGTGAAGGTATGGTCAAGTTTGCGCAGTTCTTTTCCATCCTCAAAACCATCAACTTCCGCGGTCCTGTCCAGATGCACTTCGAGTATCCGGAATTGGGCGGCGCGCATGCCGGCAAGCAGGTGCTCGATATTCCCCGGGATCGTTTCGTCGCGCTCCTGCACCATGATCTCAACTACGCCCGCCAGCTGATGCAGTCCGCCCATTTGCTGTAGGGCTCCCGGGAATCACGAACGACGGGTACCTGTGGTACTTCTACAATCTGAAACTGCCCTCTTCTTTGTGCCCCAGCTGGTACGATGATCGGTGGATGTTCTCGCGTTCCCTGGCCGTGGCAGGCCTTGTCATCTCGATTTCGCTCTTTCTGCTGACGGGTTTCGCTTTCCTCGACCGCCCCGGCATTCAGACCGACGAGGCGCTCATAGCGCGAGCGCTTTTTCCGGCAACTGGCACGGAGGGTCTCCTCGGGTCGAACGTTCCTCCCATGGTCATGAGCTATGTCGGCTCGTTCAAGGCGCTCCTGTGGAAGCCGGTGGTCGCCCTGTTCACACCGTCCGCTCTGACACTTCGGGCCCCGGCTGTACTGCTGGCCGCCGCAACGGTTTGGCTGTTCTTTCACCTTCTCGCACGAACGCTCGACTACAGAGCCGCATTGATCGGAGCGATCCTGCTCGCAACGGATCCCTCGTATCTATTCACCTCGCGGTATGATTGGGGACCGGTCGTTCTTCAGCACGTGTGTCTGCTCGGCGCAATGGTCGCCCTGGTTCATTTCTACCAGCGGGGGCGCCGTCTGTTTCTCGCCGGGGGCTTCTTGCTGCTTGGGCTGGGTGTGTGGGATAAGGCTCTGTTCCTCTGGTCGATCGCCAGCCTGGCGATCGCCACCGCTGTCGTATTCCCTTATCACTTGAAGAAGGTGCTCGGCCTTCGCAACGTCGTCGTGGCGGTCTTGTCGTTCTGCGCAGGCGCATTCCCGTTTCTGCAATATAACGTCGAGAATGGATGGATCACGTTTCGAGAGAACACGGCCATCGAGAAACCAGCCGTCGCAGATAAGGCCCGAGTCCTGCGAGTTACCATTGAAGGCTCCGGGCTCTTTGGTTTCTTCTTTCGAGAAGATTCCGAGGCAGCCGCAACCGGCACTGCCAATCTAATCGAGAAGGCTGTTGTCGCGTTCAATGATGCAGTGAAGCGGCCGCGCCGGACCCTGTCCGGCTATCTCCTCCTCGCCTGTGCTCTTCTGCTCCCCGCCGTGTGGAGAACCCCAGCCAGAGCAGCGGTGCTCTTCTCGCTCCTCTTTTCTCTTGCGACCTGGCTCCAGATGCTATTGGTGCGCGGAACCGGAGGAGGAATCCACCACACGATCCTTCTGTGGCCGGTTCTGCTGATAGCTCCAGCGGCCACCCTCGCTTCCATCTCGCGGCTCCGGTGGCTTGGAGGACCGCTTCTCGCGCCGGTGGCCGTGGTCGCGGCCGTAGCGTCCAATCTGCTGGTTACCTCCACCTATCTGTCCCACCTGATTCGAAACGGCGGAAAGCCGACCTGGACCGAAGCGATCTATCCTGCCGCCGAGACCCTCAGCAAGATGGATGCGCCGTACATCGATATTTACGATTGGGGGCTCTGGGATAACTTGTGGTTCCTGACGTCCGGACAGATTCGATTGCGGTACAGCCCGGTCCACACTACTCCTGCTGAGGTCGCAGCCCTCGCGCAGATCTTCGAAAACGATCCCATCTTCGTAGGATTCGTCGATGGGAGTGAGATGTTTCCCGAGGTCAACCGGCGGTTGAACGAAGTCGCTGCATCCTTCGGCTATGTGGTTTCAGACCGCCAGACATTCCTCGATTCTCACGGACGGCCCGTCATCCAGGCGCTTCGGTTTCGACGGCAGTCGCCTTGAGAGTTCCGGTGCGCCGCTGCATCAAATGCGGGGCGCCGGGCAGCGGTCGCGCCCCTGAATGAACACTTCGGCCACGATTTCATACGAGCGAAGGCGTGCCGCATGGTCATAAATCGCCGAGGCAATGATAATCTCATCGACGCCGGTCCGTTCGATGAATTCGTTTAGTCCTCTCTGTACAGTCTGCGGCGAACCAACGAACGAACACGCGAGCATTGCCGACGCTTGCGCCTTTTCCGCAGGTGTCCAATAGCGATCGATGTCCTCAATCGGCGGCGGGAGGCGCCCGGGCGTTCCGCGGATGACATTGGCGAACTGCTGCTGTGCGGAGGTAAAGAGCAGACGAGCCTCTGCATCGGTCTCAGCAGCAAAGACGTTGACTCCTGCCATGGTGTAGGGGCAATCGAGCTGCTTTGAGGGCTTGAACTCACGGCGGTAGGTCTCGAGCGCGGGCAGCAGCGCGGCGGGCATGAAATGTGAGGCAAAAGCATACGGGAGCCCCAGTTCGGCTGCAAGCTGTGCGCCGAAGAGGCTCGACCCAAGGATCCAGATCGGCACGTTGAGCCCCGAGCCTGGCACTGCCTGAACGGCCTGCCCTTCCTTGACGGGACCCAGAAGAGCCTGTAATTCGAGCACATCCTCCGGGAACCTTTCGGCGCTGAGGGGCGAGCGCCTCAATGCCTGCAGCGTGCGCTGATCGGTGCCAGGCGCACGGCCAAGACCGAGATCGATCCTCCCCGGATAGAGCGACTCGAGTGTGCCGAACTGTTCCGCCACGATCAAAGGCGCATGGTTTGGCAGCATGATGCCGCCCGCGCCAACGCGAATCGTGCTCGTGCCTCCCGCAACGTATCCAATCACGACCGCAGTCGCCGAGCTGGCGATCCCGATCATGTTGTGATGCTCGGCCAGCCAGAAGCGATGATAGCCCCAGCGCTCGGCGTGCTGCGCCAGATCCAGCGTGTTCCGCAAGGCTTGCGCAGGCGTGGATCCCTCCGGCACGAATGCGAGGTCCAGGATGGAGAACAAAGCCATGTGACGATTGGCTATTGGCGCTGATGCTGAGCCCCGCAAGGCCCAGCGTCAGCGCGCGAGGTTCTTCAAGTCGACGCCGTACAATGCGGCATTACGGTTCATGCAGACTTCCCGTGATTCGGCTTCGCTGCCGTCGACAACGGCCTGGAGCATATCCAGGAATGTGTGCCATCCCATCCGGGTTTGTGGGCTGAAACGCTCGGGCACCGGCAAATGGAACAATGTGAGATTTACGTCCGAACCATTGGGCTCCAACTCAAAGGTCAAATACGTTTCGGGATAGCGGGATTCCGATTCGCCAGGATCGAAGACATTCCAAGTGTAGGCGAGCCGCCGGCATGGTTTCCACGCAGTCACCACGCCGCGTATATGGCCGCCCATGAACCAGATCGTCCCGCCTTCGCGCGGTTCGATCCTGCCGTCCTCTCCAAACCATGCCGCGAGCTTGCCGCACTCCGTCAGATACGACCATACACGTTCCACAGGTCCCCGCAGGGTGCGGACGAACCGGACGGCATGGATCTCAATAACCTCGCCCTTCTCATTCATGTCGCTCTCCCTTCCTGAGTTCACCCTCCAGCGCATCCAGCCTCGTTCTCCAAAAGCGCTCATAAAAGCTGATCCATTGATGGGCTTTTTTCAGCCCGCCGGGATTGAGCCTTATGATGTTGTCGCGCCCGGACTTCTTGCGCCGCACAAGACCAGCGTCCTCAAGCACCCTCACATGTTTGCATGCTCCCGCAAGCGACATCGAAAAAGGCTTCGCCAAATCTTTCAGTCCGCTTTCGCCGCGTGCCAGAGCCGACAACATTGCCCGGCGTGTCGGGTCCGCGAGTGCGTGAAATACCGCATTAAGCTGTGATGGTTGATGCTCAACCATTTGGTTTAGCATACACCTGCAAAGAAGCAACAGTCAACCGAGGGGTTTAGTGACCCTGCACCTCCTGAATGTCAGTCAGCCTCCAGCGACCGATAGATCTCTTCTTCCTGCGCGAAATGCAGCCGGGTGATCGCTTCGAGGCCGTACAGGAGGCGCTGCGCTTCCCTGCGCTGCGCATCGCTCGGTCCGTCCTCGGTGAAGGCTTTACGGAGGGCCGCCAGGTTGTGAGCCTGTCGCTGGATCTCCATGTGCGTCCGGCTCATGCCAGCCAGCGCATCTGGTTCGCCCGCCAGTTGGCGAATTCGTGCGTAGACCTCCTGGTCGTCGCGCCGTTCATGCGGAAGAAGCCGTTCCCGTATAACGTGATCAAGCCGCTCGAGCTCCTGCTGGACATCCGCCTTTGGCAATTGCGGGATGCGGTCCGCCGCGACTCGGATCTCATCGATAATGCCGGCGAGCGCGTGGTGCTCGGATTCGAGCGCAAGGAGATCCTCCTTGCTCAACCTGCTCTTCTTTCTGGCGCGAATCGGGCCGCCAAGCGCGCGCAGCGCATTCAGGATGACCGCCACGTCAATCGCTTCCTGCAGGAGAGCGCCTTGAACCGGGGCCAGGTAACCGAAAGCGGCCACAATCATCCCGGTCATCGACATTCCGATGCCCGCCCAGACGCTCTGAAAAGCGATGGCGCGCGAGCGGCGAGCAATCCGAACCGCGCTGACAAGCCGGTCCAAACGATCGACCAGAATGACGGCGTCCGCTGCCTCGGAGGCCGCGGCTGCCCCCCGCGCCCCCATCGCAACGCCAACGTCAGCCGCAGCGAGCGCCGGGGCGTCATTAACTCCATCGCCCACCATCAGAACAGGTCCGTTGGGTTTCTCGGCCTCAACAACGGCGATCTTATCCTGCGGCTTCGTCTCGCTGACGATTGCGTCCACGCCCAGAAACGCAGCGACGCTTTCCGCCAAGTCGGCCCGATCGCCGGTCACCAGGACAATGCGTTTGACACAAGCGGCACGCAACTGCCGCAGCACCGAGCCCGCCTCCGGCCGCACCTGATCCGCCAGCAGGAGCACTCCCGCCACTTTTCCGTCAACCGCCACAACGACGGCGACCGTTCCGTCCCGCCGGATCCACGTCTCGACATCGCGGGCAAGGGTAGCGTCGGCAGCCGCGTGCGCTTTTACAAATTGCCAGCCTCCGACCACCACCTCGTGCGTGCCGACCGTGCCTGTGACGCCCGACCCAGGCTGCTCCCGGACATTACTCGGCGTGTCGAGGCGGAGACCGCGTTCGCGAGCAGCGGTGACCAACGCCTGTGCTACCACATGAGGCGAGCTCTGATCGAGCGATGCCGCAAGCCGCAGCAGCTCAAGCGAGTCGATATCGTCTCTGGACTTGATCTCAAGAAGGCGGGCACGACCGTCGGTGAGCGTTCCGGTTTTGTCGAAGAGAACAGTCCTGACGCCGGCAAGCTGTTCGAGTGCGCCTCCGCCTTTGACGAGGACGCCCTTCTTTGCGCATCTGGAGACGCCCGAGATGATCGCCACCGGTACCGCGAGAATCAGCGGGCACGGTGTGGCGATGACGAGCACGGCAAGGCCTCTCACGGGATCTGTGCTGAGCGCCCAGGCTGCTCCCGCAATGAGCAGTGTCACGACGAGGAACAGCAGCGCGTACCGGTCGGCGAGCCGGACCATGGGAGCCTTTGCTGCCTCAGCGGCTTCGACCAGCCGGAGAATGCCGGCGTAGGTGCTGCCGGCAGCCGTGCTGGTTGCATGAATGTCGAAGGCGTCGCCGACGTTGGTTGAGCCGCTCATGACAGACGATCCAGGCAGGCGGCGCACTGGAATTGCCTCACCGGTCAAGGCGGATTCGTCGAGGACGGCCACGCCTCTCTCGACAACGCCGTCCACCGGCACGAGTTCGCCCCGGCGCACCAGAATCCGGTCGCCCTCCGCGAGCTCGGCCAGCGGCACCTCCTGCAACTCCCCGTTCGAGTACCGGGCGGCGCTTCGCGGCATCCGGCTGAGCAGGGCGGTCATCTCGCGTCTCGCCCTCCGCTGCGCGAAGTCCTCCAGGCTCTGGCCGCC
>JADGHK010000172.1 GCA_019686145.1 Bryobacteraceae bacterium
CTTTCCGAATCCCGACGCAATCCAGGAGTTCACGGTGCAGACCAACTCTTACAGCGCCGAGTTCGGCCGGAACCGGGGCGCTTCGATCAACGCCGTGACAAAATCCGGCACGAACTCCTTCCATGGAGGTCTGTTCGAGTTCGTGCGAAACGATGTCTTCGACGCCCGCCCCTTCTTTGCCACCGAGGCGCCGGCGTTCAAGCGCAACCAGTTCGGCGCCCAGCTCGGCGGCCCAATCAAAAAGAACCAGACCTTCTTCTTTTTTGCGTGGCAGGCGACGCATGAACGCGGCACCCCGAACACAAGCACGGCGCTGACGCCTACCGCCCGCATGCGCACAGGCGACTTCTCAGAGCTGGGCAAAACGATCACTGACCCGCTGACGCAGCAGCCATTCCCGAACAATCAGATACCCCTCTCACGCCTCAACCAGCCCGTGCTCCGCTTTATGGAGCAGTACATACCGCTGCCAAACTCGAAGGGGCTCGAATATGTCACGCCGCGAAACCGGCCGCTCGACGGGAACCAGTACACCGGCCGCATCGACCACGCTTTCAGCAACAACGATCGCCTGTACGGCCGGTACCTGTTCCAGGAAGATGACGTGTTCAACCCGGGCGGCAACTTCGAAGGCTGGGGCATCGATCAGAACTTCCGGCGTCAGAGCCTGGTCCTGAACGAAACCCACATCTTCAGCCCGTCGATGCTCAACACCTTCTCCGCCACATTCAATCGCGTCAAGGCCTTTATCGTGCCGGTGCCCGACTTCGCATGGTCCGAGTTCGGAGCGAACATTCCCCCCGCGGCGCCGCAGATTTACGGCTGGCACATCTTCAATGTGTCCGGATACTTTCAGGCTGCAAACGGCACGTTCTGGAACCTCGGCCGCAACACCTTCAGCTTTGACGACACCGTCAGCTGGAACACCGGCCGCCACTCTCTGAAGTTCGGCGCTCAGATCGCCCGGTATCAGGTGAACCAGCTGAACGAGTACCTGACGCGAGGCAACTTCCAGTTCACCGGATTCGCTTCCGGCGACGCCCTGGCGGATGCGATCCTTGGCCGCGTCGCCAATCTCCGGCAGGTCTCGCCTCTTGGCAATACCCTGCGGCAAACGCTTTGGCACTTCTTCATTGCCGACGACATCAAGGTGTCCAGGAAACTTACACTGAATGTCGGCCTGCGGTGGGAGCCCAACCTCAACTTCGTGGAGCGGGACGGCAAGCTGAGCATGTTCCACCCGGGCGAGCAGTCCACAGTCTACCCGGGAGCGCCTCCCGGACCTCTCTTCCAGGGAGATCCCCAACTCAGAGAAAAGGTGCTGCCCAACCACTGGAAGAATTTCGCGCCGCGCTTCGGCTTCGCCTATGACCTGACCGGCGACGGCAAGACGGCCATCCGCGGCGGTTACGGCGTCTTCTGGGACACGATCCGAACGATCAACCTCAATCGATTCCCGTTGATCCAGCCGTTTGTCATCGACTCTACCGTCTTTGACGTCGACTTCAGCAACCCGTACGGCGGAGCTTCCTTCTTCCCGTTCACGCCGCCTTCAACGCCCGAACAGAAGAGGAACTTCCGCTTTGTGACACCTGCGGCGCACACTGCCTTCAACGACGACTTCCGGACGCCGTATACTCAGCAGTGGAACCTGAATATTCAAAGGCAGCTTCCGAAAGACATCGTGATCACGGCGGCCTACATTGGTTCCAAGAGCACGAGACTGTTCGGGTCGCACAATATCAACCCCGCAGTCTACGGCCCTGGCGCAACCGTGGCGAACACCCAGTCGCGCAGGCTCTATCCGAACTTCGGAACGATCGAAGACGAATCAACCTTCGGCTGGTCCCAGTATCACTCCTTCCAATTGACCGTAAACAAGCGCCTGTCGCACGGCCTGACCATCCTCGGATCCTACACGATCTCGAAGAACACAGGCCTGACATCAGCGCAAAGCGAGGGTTCACTGGGTACTCGCGATCCATGGAACCGTGCGCTCGACCGCGGTCCCCTGTCCGAGGATCGCCCGCAGATCCTTACCATCTCCGGCGTCTGGCATATGCCCTCCCCATTCCGTCAGGGCATCGGCAAGGCAATCCTTGGCGGCTGGGAATGGACGGGGATCCTCTCGGCAATTGGCGGATCTCCGTTAACGGTGCGAGCAGGCCAGGACCGTTCGCTCAACGGCCAAGGTCTGGATACCGCTGATGTCGTGGGCGACTGGCGCCTTTCAGGGAACAGATCCAGGCAGGAGAAGTTGAACGCCTGGTTCGACAAAACGGCGTTCGCAATGCCTGCGATCGGAACCGTTGGCACGAGTTCGATCAACATGCTCCGCGGGCCCGGTCAACTGAATATCGACGCCGGCTTGTATCGAAACTTCGGAGTGCGAGAGAAGTTCAACATTCAGTTCCGCGCCGAGTTCTTCAACGTGCTGAACCACACTCGTCTCGGAAATCCGAACACGACTCTCTCAAGCTCCGCATTCGGACGGATTCTCGGGACGCTGGACCCGAGGGTCGGGGAGCTGGCTCTGAAGTTCCAGTTTTAAAGCAACCAGGGCGGAGGCGCTCCAGGGGCAGCCCGTGGAGCGCCTTTCGTCCCTTCAGCGAGAACTCGCGCCTTGCACCACAAGACGGCGTGGTTCATTCCTCGCGGAGCGTCACCGCTGGATCGAGACGAACCGCGCGGCGCGCCGGGATCAGTGTGGCCACCAGCGCCGTCGCCGCAAGCAGGCCGCTGGCGGCCGCGAGTGTTACCGCGTCGTGAGCTTTGACACCAAACAGCAGCGCCTCGGCGAACCGCGATAATGCGATCGAAGCGGCGGCTCCAATGACCAAACCTGCCAGCACCAGGCGTCCAGCTTCCTTAAACACAAGCCTGAGGATGTCCATCGCTACAGCTCCCAACGCCATGCGAACGCCGATCTCGTTCCGCCGCCGGGCAACCATGTACGACATCACTCCATACAAACCCAGCGCCGACAGCAGACTCGCAAGCACTCCGAAGCCGCCGGAGACGTTAGCCATGAGGCGCTCGCGAAGGATCGACCTCTGCGCCTCGCTCTCCAGCATGCGAAACTCGACCAGCAGCTCGGGGTTGACTTCAGCCACCGTTCGACGCACCACGGCCATGACGTCATTGACGGGGCCGCGAGTCCGCGCCGCAATCGTGATCGCTGCCGGCATCTCCTCCGCCTGGTTGATCGGGAAGTACGCGAACGGGCGAAACTCATCACGAAGCCCAAAATACTTCGTGTTTCTGACAAGTCCGACGATCTGAAACAATGAATCCTGCTTGCCGGCGTACTCTTCTACGCGAAAGATACGTCCAACCGGGTTCTCTCCGTTGAAAACTTCCTTTGCGAACGCCTCATTCACGATCGCCACTTTGGGGGCGGAAAGATCGTCGTGGCTGTCAAAATCACGCCCTGCGAGGAGAGCAATCTGCATCGTATCGAAGTATCCAGGCCCGACGTAATTCATCCATGCATTCTTCTTCACGCTCGTGCCCGCCCTGCCTTCCGCCTGGACATTCTGGTTCCACGAGCTGTTCCCGAAGGGCGTCAACCATGCAGAACCCACCGAGACGGCGCCCAGCAGCGACCGCATGCGTTCCTCAATCTCCCGGAACACCTGCCGCCGCCGCTCCGGCTGCAGCTTAGGTAGAGCTGTATCAATCCGCGTAAGGAGAACTCCGTCTGCATTAAGCCCGGCTTCCGCGGTAAGCAGGTTGTGAAGGCTACGCCCGAACAATAACGCGCTTACCAGCAAGATCAGCGACAGGGCGATTTGCGACACCACAAGCATCCGGCGAAGGCCATTGCGCTCCGCACTTGGGGTAGTTCCCCGCCCTCCCCTCATCGCGTTCGCTGGCGCGCTGCCGGTTGCGCGAATCGCGGGCATTAGACCGAACAGTAAACAGGTCAGCAACGACAGCGCCGAGGCAAAGCCGAAGACACGCCAATTAACGTCCAGGTTCAAGTACAGCGGATCACTGCCACTGTCCAGAAAAGCAACCAGGGCGCGGCTCAGCGCTTGTGCCAGCAGAGCGCCGAGGACCCCGCCAAGGGCCGCGAGCAGGAAGCTCTCCGACAGCAGTTGGCTGACCAGGCGCATCCGGGAAGCTCCGAGCGACTGACGAATTGCGATTTCACGCTCCCTGGCGCTCGCGCGGGCGAGCAGGAGGTTGGCGAGGTTGGCACAGGCGATCAGAAGAACCAGAGCAGTCGTGACAAGCAGCATCCATAGAGGATTCTCATACTGCCTCCGCAACGAAGAGATTCCCGTCCCCGCAGCAACAACCCTTAGCTTGTTTGCCAGGTACGCCTTCACGTTGTCCGGCCTATAGACTTCAGGAACTGTCTCTCGAAAGATCGCCTCGGATAACTGGGTGATATGCTCAGAAGCCCTCTCGACAGACCAGCCAGGCTTCAACCGCCCGACCAGAGTCAGCCACCAGGCGTGACGAACGTCCATTCGCCCTTTCCCATCGTTCTCCAGGAAAGCATCAGCACATAGGGGAACCGCTACATCGAATTGCCGCCCGGGCTCGAGTCCAAAGAACTGTTTAGGAGCCACACCAATGACGGGAAAGCTTCGGCCGTTTAGTTGAATCGATCGCCCAAGCACTGCTGTGTCACCGCCGAACTCACGCTGCCAGAAGGAGTAGCTCAGAATAGCGCCTGCATCCCGGCAATCCCGTTCGTCGCTTGCCGCTGCGAAGTCCCTCCCTAGCAGCGGCGTCACTCCGAGCACCTTAAAGTAGTTGGCGCTGATGAACAGACCCTCCGCATAGCGCGCTTCCCCGCCCCGGCTCAGGTTAAACCGGATGTCTCCAAATGCGAGCACGTCAGAAAACGCCCGTTGGTGCATCCGCAATTGTTCGAACTGCGCGTAAGTAAAGGCGCGGTTCCGGCTGCGGTAGTTGCCTGAGGTGAAGAAACCCGGAGCAGTATCGATTGCCGCAAGCTCCCACGGATTCTGCACCGGAAGGCTGCGTAGACGAATAGCGTCGATGAACTGAAAGATCGCGGTGTTGGCGCCAATACCCAGTGCAAGGGACAAGACAGCAACTGCGGCGAAACCGGGCGCCAGCCGCAGTTGACGAATGGCGTACCGCAGGTCGGCAACAGCCAGATCCAAAATCCGCTCAACATTCATATCCCGAGTTCTTTCCTTGTGAACAGTAACGATGCCAAAGCGCCGCAGAGCTTCCAGCCGTGCCTCGTCCCTTGCCATCCCGCCGGCAACCAGTTCATCCACGCGTTCGGCCAGATGGAAATTCAGTTCTTCGTCGAGCTCTTGCCCCAGCTTCCCGGCCCGAAAGACATTCACGATTCGTGCCAACCACGACATCGGGGAGACTCCTTCAGCTGTAGCGAAGGACTCGAGACACGCCGCGAATAAGCCGCGACCAGCTTTCCTTCTCGGCGTCAAGCTGGAGCAGCCCGCTCCTGGTAATCGAGTAAAACTTTGCCTTGCGCCCCTTTTCTGTCACACCCCAGGACGATGCCAGCCAGCCCTCCTGCTCCATCCGGTGCAGCGCTGGATACAGCGAACCCTCCTCGACACGTAAGAGATCAGAAGAAATGGACTGGATGTGATTGCATATGGCGTAGCCGTGCATCGGCCCCCGGGTATGCAGCACGCGAAGCACGAGCAGGGTCAGCGTGCCTTGCAACACGTCGCTTTTTGGTTTCAACATACCCAGCTAGCTAGGTATTATTGATGGATTGCTCTGCTGTGTCAATGAAAATCTTTTGAGAGAGATCAAAGGATTCCGCGGGCGTTCGAGAAGCGGCCGCGTTTACATTCGCCCGCGCAGCCGGTTCAGTTCGCGCCGGTCGCGCTTGGATGGTCTACCCGCACGGAAGGATTCAAACCGCGGCAGCGCCTTCCGCTCTTCCGCCGCTTTGAGCCGCAGTTCCTTGCTTTCCTCAGTCTCCCGGTAAAGCGTCTGCGCTACAGCGGCAGGGCCGCGGACGTCGCTGAGTTGCAGGACCTCCACCTCGAATTCGCCGCTATCGTTCTTTACGCGA
>JADGHK010000173.1 GCA_019686145.1 Bryobacteraceae bacterium
ATTCTCGACCATGATGCCGAGCCCGCGCTGGCTGGCATAGTCCAACAGCTCCCCGAAAGACTCCAGATTCCGCTTGATGTAGTACGGCCGCTTGTGCCAGGGCGTGAACCGGTCCGGGTGAACATTCATCCACTTAGCGCCGATCGCGCTGAAGACGTCGATGCATCGCTTGGCCTCCTTTACCGCCGCCTGCCGGATCTCTTCCATGGTGCTCGCAAAGGGGAGATACCAGGCGGTATGTCCGACGACCGACATGCCGTGCTTATCGAGAGCTGTGTGAATGCGGTCGGGATCGACGGCCCAGGACGGGGCGGACGGCGGTTCCAGCGTCAGGTCGATGAACTGCAATCCCATGTCCGCCATCCAGTCGATTTCGGCGAACAGGTCTTGCTCGGGATGGTTCATTGTTCCAACTAGCACGAGTGCTCCGGAATCAGACGAAGCCAGGGACGCGAGTCAAGCTTGCAGGCTCGCTGGCGGTCCATGGGCAGATTAGGGTTGTCGCTCTTGGGCAAGTTCAGGCGCTCGCGCACCCAATCCGGCAAACTCAGGCTCTGGCCGGGACAAAGCCAGGTGAAGACGGCAAGGACCGCACTCAACAGCGGCGCGTCGTCGGCGATCCGGTCCAGCAGGTAACCCCAGTCGACCGACGGGGCGGCTGAGCAAAGGATGTTCAAGATATCCGGCCAGTCGCAGCGATCCCGTTGCAGGACGTAGAGCTTCGTCCACATTAGCTCTTCTGGCGGCAGGACGCGGATCTCCACTCCGCGTACGCGGAGCATCGGACCGCGGTTCAACCACGCATCGTCCACTTCAGCTGTCAGATTCGCCATCGCCCAGATAACATCCACGATCACGTTGTGAACGTGAGAGCGGTAGATCCAGCGCCGGTCATAAGGCTGCTCGTCGAAGAGATCCCGCAGGCCGGCCTCGCGGATTGCGGCAATCAGGCGCTCGCGATCGTCCGGCTTGACGTACATGTCCAGATCCTTTGTCGGACGCCATTGCCCGGTGTAGTAGGCCAAAGCGACTGCCCCACCCAAAGCGAATGGAATCTGGTTATCCCGCGCCGCAGCGATCGCAGCGCGGAAGACCACCCATTGTGCGTCGGCGATCTCTGCCCCCCATGGGAGGTCGTGCACCTGAGCTAGCTTCGTCAAGAGGCGTCCCTGCGGTCCCGTGAGTGACCCGCTCCCAAAATGTTGGACAACCGGCCTTGGGGAAATGTTGCAAAGAAAGCTTACAAGGCTCACCGTTGCGTAGTCGGTGCGGGCGCTGGGGCAAGATGTTAGAAACGAAGGGAGCCGGATGTGAGGTCAGCGGGAAAGCGCGAACTCGAACCGGGGTGGGTACAGGCTGCCGACGAGACGCAGGGCCTTTTGCCCGCTGATCAGATCGAACTGCAACCGGCCGTCGGTCAGGCTGCCGCCCTTGCCGTAGTACGTTTCCTGGCCGAGCGTGAGTTCGAGATCACTCACCTGAAGCCTCGGAGCGCCCCGGGAGACGGAGAGCTGATATGCGCCAGCCATGGCCACTGCTTCTTCGTCGCCGATTGCCACCGATCGAGCTTCCAGCACTCCCCGGGAGATAAGGGTCGTCCAAAGGGCCGAGCCTGTGCCGGATGCCTCCAGGAGGCCCTCGATGTCCAGTTGTCCCCCCCGGAACGGAAGGCGGCGCGCTTTGCCGGAAAGGCGGTACTGCGGCTCCTGGCCGCTCAGGCGCACCTGCAAGCGCCCGTCGAGGGATGAATTCATGAGCTTGACATGGAGCGACGTGAGGTCCACTTCCGCGCCCTTCCACTGAAAGGTTCCCTGAACCTGCTCCAATGGCACTCCTGCAAAATCGAGATGCCCGATTGAGACCCTGCCTTCCAGACGGCGTTCCGAGAGCCACTTCGGGGGCGGCGACGGCCGGCGCAGAGCGCGCGCCAGGAAGCCCCGCTGGCGGCGTAGCGTCGGCAGAAAAAGCCGCTCCAGTTCACTGATATCGGCGCGGGGTATCGAAACGGCCAGCTGTTGCGGATGCGACGCGTCCGCAGGCTGGCTGAACCTTGCTGTCAGGCTCATGCCACCGATCCTACCCGTGAGGTCGGATAAGGAAACGCTCGCACCCCTGACAGCAGCCGCCGCCGAAATGATTCGCAACGGTTCGGCTACGCCCGGCAGCGGGATCGTCGCCTTCTCGAGCCGGAAAATTCCCGACCACTCGCCGGGGCTATCGGCCGCCCGCCGGTGTCGCAGCGAGCCTCGGAACACTCCGGAGCTGCAGGCGTCAAGGACGGGAACTCCGCCGAGTCCGAACAGCATGCCTGAGCCGGAATGCAATTCGGTGACGGCGAGGCCCGGACTTGTGAGGCGCAGATCGAGCGTTTCGCTTCGCCGGTCGTAAGTGGCCGATAGCAGCAACTCGCCTGTGGCTGAACGGACTCGCGCCTGGCTCAGCTGCAGCCTGTCCCCGTCGATCAATAAATGCGCCCGGTCCAGCTTGAAGGTTTTCGTTCCCGCCTGGAGCGTTCCTTCGCCGATGCTGAGCTGACCTTGAACCCCGGCAGGGAAGGAGTAACCGAGGACCCCGAATACCGGTCCATCAATCATCAGGCTGTCATTGATCGGAGCGTTCACCTGCCGTGCCGCGTCGAGCAGGGACGCGGCGCTGACTCCATTCATAGTCGCCGTGACGCCCCAGCGCGGCTCGCCTTCCGATTCCGAGACCACGACCCGCACCGATACAGGCGCCGCGGGCGCGTCCGCCTGCGTTTCCAGTTCCAGCCTGTGTCTGATCAGGTCGAGGGAACCGCGGTAGTTCACGGTCCGTTCCCTGCCGCCAAACGCCAGCAGATCCCCGCGGTGAATATCCTCGAGTCTGATTTGGCCGGTGATGGCAAGGTTGGAAATCGGACCTGAAATCCTCGCCCTTGAAGAGACGGAACCGTGGACCCCGAGGGTCCGCGCGTCTACCAGCGCCAGGACTTCTCCAATCGCACTGCGCTCGAGCTCGAGGTCCATGTCCAGGCGGCTCTCGGAGTCGGCGGCGATTATCCACTCTCCCCAGCCGTTGAACCGGCCGAAACCCTGCGCTGCGCGGTCGGTCCGGGCAGGCTCGGCGGAAAGCTCGATGTGAAATCCCTTCTTCGACCTGCCGCTGATGGGTGATAAGTCCAGATCGGCGTTAGTGAGATAGAAGCCAGCTTTGAGCGACCCGAACTTGAAATTCATCCGGCCCTCCCGGACCTCGATCCTGGGGAGAGCCGTGCCGGATTGGGATTCGCCGATCGCTCGCAGGAGTGCCTGAAAGTTCCAGGTTCCGTCCTGCCCCTTCGTCAAATTCACGCTAGGGCTCACCAGCGTCAGGCTGGAGAACTCAAGCCGCCTCGTGAACAGGCTCCTCCAATGCAGACGCGCTTCGAGCGACGTGACGTAGGCGACAGGCTCAAGTCCGTTCGCCAGATCGTCATGAATGACCACGTCCTCTACGGAGAAGCCGGGTCCCGTAAGTAAGTGAAAGCGGGCCTTGCCGATTTCGACCTTGCGCTGGAGGGCCCGTTCGAGGGAAGCGCGGATTGTGGCGGCGTACCGGTCGGCGCTAAAAAAATACGGAACGGCGGCCGCCAGTGCGAGGAGCACCGCTCCGGCTGCCAGGAGTTGGCGAAGCGTGAGCCGTTTCTTCATTGCTGTTCCGCCAGCGCCTGCAGACGCCTGTAAGCTTCTCTGTCGTCTGCATCGGAGGCAATTCCGGGATCATCAACATCGACGTAGACAGTCCGGTCGCGGTTCGCATGAATGACATCGCGAGCGCTGCCATCTTCGGGAAGCGCGAGCAGCTCTCGAATCACGGGCCGCGTGGCGCAGACTGGATGGCCGCGTTGCCCGTTGTACCGGGGAATCGCGACGAGGGCTTCGGAGCTGTATATGCCTTGCTTCAAGGCAATGACGGTCGAACGCTGAATGGCGGGATAATCAACCGGCGTGAACATCACGGCCTCGCAGCGGGACGGCAGCGCTGCCAGCGCGCATTGCAACGACGTAAGCTGTCCTCGCTCCGGCCGCGGATTTACTACAAACTCCACGTGATCTTTCAGCCGGATGCCGGAACGAATACGATCCGTCTCGTGGCCGAGAACGGCGATCACCGGCTCGCATTCCCCGTGAAAGGTCCGGATGAGATTGTCGAGAAACGTTTCCCCTCGAAGGGTGAGCAGCGCTTTGGGAAACTGCATTCTTCGCGATGCTCCGCCGGCCAGGATGACGGCGGCGATTGGGCAAGGCTTCAAGGCAATCCTCTGTTGCTGCTATTGAGAAACAGCCCGGGCTGGTTCGGCGGCGTAAATCGATTTTGATAAAGACCGCCAGTTGCCCTCCGGCGCCCGGCGGATTGCGATCATCTCCGCCACGACGGAGACAGCGATCTCCTCCGGCGTGATCGCTCCGATCTCAAAGCCCATGGGGGCAAAGATACGCTGGAACCGCTCTCTTGGGATGCCCTCTTTCTCAAACTCCTTGATCACCGCGTAGACCTTGCGACGGCTGCCGATCATGGCGATGTATTTGGCGTCCGTAGTGATCGCCCATCGCAGCACGCGCATGTCGTCGCGATGTCCGCGAGTAACGATGATCAGATAGCTGGAGGAATTGATGGACAGCTTCGGGAAAACTTCTTCATACTCCTCGGCGAAGATCTCGTCGGCTTCGGGGAATCGCTCGCGGTTTGCGAACGTCTCCCGGTTGTCGATCACAACAGTAGCGAAGCCTGCGAGGCTGGCCACCTTGGAAAGGCTTCTTGAGATATGCCCGGCGCCGAAAATGAAGGCGCGGGGCTGAGGGACAACCGGTTCCACAAACACGTCAAGCTGCCCTCCGCAAATCAAACCGTTGTCGTAGGCGGCGTCCTGGCCGAGATTGAAGCTTAGTTTCCGAGGCTTCTCCTCCGCGATGACGTCGCGGGCGGCATTCCATACCTCGGCTTCGACACACCCTCCGCCGATCGTTCCAATCATGGATCCGTCTTCCCGGACAAGCAACTTGGCGCTCTCGTAGCTGGGAATCGAACCCCTTACCTGGACAATGGTGGCGAGGGCGCATTTCTGGCCCAGCTTTCTGAGACGGACAAGTTCTTCGAAGACATCCATCGGTACGAATTATACCGTGAGGCGCCTGTTCGAAGGCTCCGTACCTTCATCCGCCCGCTGCCTCAGGGCCTGGTTCCAGGACTTATGGTATCATCCGTTTTCTTCCCGTGCTCTTACAATCGTTACTCGTTGCAGATGGCCTCTCGCTTATTTTCGACATGGATGGAGTCATCATCGATTCCAATCCGGTTCATACACAAGCCTGGCTGGTTTATCTAAAGAAATTTAACCTCGTAGTCGATAACCTCGAGCAGCGCATGTTCGGACGGCGCAACGACGAGCTCGTGCGGGAATTTTTCGGCGAGCATTTAACCGACGAAGAGGTCTTTTCTCACGGCGCGGCCAAGGAAGCCCTCTACCGGTCGATGATGAAGGAGCGCCTGAGCGACAGTTTGGTTCCTGGTCTGGTTGAATTTCTTTCTGCTTCCGCCCATGCTCCGGCTGGCGTTGCAACCAATGCCGAACCAGCCAACGTGGATTTTGTGCTGGATGGGGCGGGAATTCGCGACCGCTTTCAGGCGATTGTAGACGGTCATCAAGTCCGCCGGCCCAAACCGCATCCCGAAATTTACTTGAAAGTTGCGGATCTTCTTCAAACGAACCCGAAAAACTGCATTGTTTTCGAGGACTCGTACGCCGGGGCGGAAGCAGCGCGGGCAGCCGGAGCGCGCGTAGTCGGTCTGAAGACGAGCCATAGCGAGTTTCCGGACGTCGACCTGGCGATCCGGGATTTTCGAGATCCTGAACTGGTCGCCTGGATCCGGCAACAGCAGCCGCGAAGTTAGCCCAAGTTGGAATGGCTGGTTTTACGCTGATTGTCTTTCACGGTGACGGGCTGGTCCGGCTGGACGCGCTCATCGCCGCCCTCCTCAGCCTTGGGATTCTTGCAATCTGGTCGCTGCGGT
>JADGHK010000174.1 GCA_019686145.1 Bryobacteraceae bacterium
CAGGCGGCATTTACGCCGCCCGTACTCGATATAATTGCATTCGCATGGGTGAACTTGCCCGCATCGGCGTAGCGATTGATGCAGACTTGCTTCGCAAGTTTGACGAACTGATTACGGCACGCGGCTACAACAACCGGTCGGAAGCATTCCGCGACCTGATTCGGGATGAACTGGTCCGCAAGGCCTGGGAAGGGCCGGACACGCAAGTCGTCGGCACAGTCACGCTTGTTTACAATCATCACGTGCGGCAACTCAGCGACAAACTCGTCGACATGCAGCACGGTTCCTACGAGAACATTCTGTCGACGCTCCACGTGCACCTGGACCATGACAACTGCCTCGAAGTGCTCGTGGTTCGCGGGAAGGCATCGAATGTTCAGCGGCTCGCTGACGCTCTGATCAGCACCAAGGGCGTAAAGCACGGCAGATTGACCATCACCGCGGCAGGGACTGAGCTGTGATTATCGGCACCGGGGTTGATCTTGCGGAAGTGGACCGGATTGAGCGCGCGATCAAGCGTTACGCGAGACGTTTTCTCGAACGCGTTTATACTCCGCAGGAGATCGCCTATGTGGAGAGCAGAGCAAATCGCTACGAGCGCTATGCCGCGCGGTTTGCGGCCAAGGAAGCCGGCATGAAGGCGATCGGAACAGGGTGGCGGTTCGGCATCGGGTGGCAGGACTTTGAAGTCGTGAATGCGCCGGGCGGCCGCCCGACGCTGCGCTTTCACGGAAGAGCGGCGGAGTTCGCGTCCAAGCTCGGTGTCCGCTCCATTTTCCTCTCCCTGACGCATACAGCGGCGCAAGCGCTCGCGTACGTCATTCTGGAAACGTAGTTACTCCCATTCGATGGTGCCGGGCGGCTTGTGGGTGAGGTCGTACAGGACGGTGCAAACGCCGGGTACTCGCAGCAGATCCTCGCACATGCGATCGAGCAGCGCCTGCGGCATTGGCACAGACTGAGCTGTCATCCCATCCACGGAATGGACAGGCCGCAGCACTACGGAGTCCGGAGCGGTCTCCGTCCCCAGAGGAATCAGAACAACCGGAAACTGCCAGACCTCCCGGTCAAACCCGCTCTCGCGACAAAGCCTTCGGACAATGTCATCCGCGCGGCGTAACCGTTCCAGCCTGTCGTCGCTCAGGTCCGTACAGAAGACCCGGAACCCGCCCGGATCCTTCGCTTTCGGCTGCACGACTACTCGGTTGAAGTCGGCCGAGGCATTGATGAGCCGCGTGGCTCTCGAATAGTCCTCCTCCCAGCCACGCGACGCATCGAGCAGCAGGATCGGGCGGTAGGTCCTCGAATCGCCCTGGACTCCAACCGAATGAACCGGTACGATCCAGCCGTCGTCCACCCGCTGCAATGCTGCCGGCTGCTGGGAGCAGAGGCAGCGAATGGCCAAACCTGGACCGGGAAAGGGATGGCGCTCGAGAAACTCTGCGGGAATACCAAGCTCGCGGCCAATCTCGCGGACTTCGTCTTTGTAAAAGAGACTCAGCGGCTCAATGATGCGGTTGGACTCGATCAGGCGCTGGATTCCTGCCACGCGGTTATGGTGCGTCTTAATCAGATCCGCCTTGGCAGACCCGCCGGACTCGATCGTGTCGGGGTAAATCGTGCCCTGCCCCAGAATCCAATGGCCGTCCAGGAAGTGCTCGGTCTGCAGGATCTCATCCTGCACCTCGACGAACTTCTCGCCAATGATGTTCCGCTTCCGCTCAGGTTCGTGCACCCCGGACAAGGCGCTCAGGAAGCGTTCCCGCGCATCCTCCACGGAAAAGTTCGTCGCTCCAAGCGAAGCAAACAACTGACGCACATACGGCGTCTCCCCTTCGCGCATCAGACCCGTATCGACGTAGAGACCGCGCACCCGCTCCGGCCCGAGAGCCCTCAGGCAAAGGGTATAGGCAACCGTAGAATCTACGCCGCCGCTTACGAAGAAGAAGACGTTCCGGCCGCCGGCAACCTCGCGAATCTGATCCTCGATAAGAGAGATGCGATGCTTGGGATTCCAGTCGTGCTGGCAGCCGCTGATTCCGAAAAGGAAATTCGTAAGGATCTCCCGGCCGCACTCGGTGTGTACGACTTCGGGATGAAACTGAACGCCGTAGAGCCTGCGTTCCGGATCTGCGATAGCAGCCGTTCCGCACGTCTCTGTGCTGGCAAGCAGGCGAAAGCCATCCGGAAGAGCGCCCACAGTATCCCGGTGGCTCATCCAGATCTTCTGCGGATGGTCAACCCCGCGAAAAAGCGGACTTTGCTCTCTGACTTCGAGATAGGCCAGGCCGTACTCACCGCGGTCTCCCTTGGTCACGGTGCCGCCCAGCAGATGAGCCATCAATTGCTGGCCATAGCAGATGCCGAGAACGGCAGCGCCGGTGGAAAAAATGGCCGGGTCAACGGTTGGACTTCCCGGCTCGTAGACGCTGCAGGGTCCACCCGAAATAACGATCGCTTTACGGCCGGAGAGCTCGGCTGCGGGCGTCTCGCTTGGGCGGATTTCCGCGTAGACTCCCAGTTCGCGAATCTTACGGGTGATCAGGTGGCAATACTGGCCGCCCGTGTCGAGAACAGTTACCTGGGGCTCTGGAGTAGGGCTCGCACCGGCGGCGCGAGCCGCGTTCGAAACAATCGATGTCGTGCTCAATGAGTCTCAGACTTGCTGTTGTTCACGCGCTGCACAATCATCTTCTTCGCGTTTTCCAACAGACTCTTCGCTTTCGGCAGGGATTCAATCGCCTTCGCGACCATGGGATCGGTCTCAATGGTCAGGCGCCGCGATTCTTCGATGCTGAACGCCGTGGTGTAGACTTCCAGACGCAGCCGTCGCTTCACCCAGTCATGGTTCTCCGCGAATTCGGCTTCCGTGAAGCGGATGCCCGAATCCAGCAGATACTTGTGGAACTCGTTCATGATCTGGGTATCCGGCTCCCAATTCTTGGGCAGCTTGGCATCCGTCTTACCGAAATACTTAGCGGTGAAGTTGAAGAAGGCGTATTTCCTGAGCAGCTCGGTCTGGAAGCGGTTCAGCTTCTCCTGCTCAAACTTTTCATCCGGTGCGATACCGCCGCCGCCGTAGACGGTGCGACCGCTGTCCGTCAACTTAACGTCGTCCGGATTCTTCGTTTCCAGGTCCTTGCGGAAGTAGTAATCGTAGAAGGAGCGGTTCTGGTAATCCCGCTGGATCAGCCGTCCGCTCGGCGTGTAGTACTTGGCGGTAGTCAGCGCCAGCCCGGTATTCTCGCCAAGCGGATAGACCGTCTGCACCAAGCCCTTTCCGAACGTGTTCTCTCCCAGGATCCATGCGCGGTCGTGATCCTGCAGCGCGCCGGAAACGATCTCAGCAGCGGAGGCGGAATAGCGGTTCACCAGGACGACGATCGGATAGTCGTGGCCGTTGCTGCCGTGGCGCACCACATACGGACGTTCAGCGGACGAACGTCCCCGGTGGGACACGATCGTCTGATTCTTCTGGAGGAAGCGGTCTGCAACCAGAACGCCTTCGTTCAGCAGGCCGCCTGGATTGTTCCGGAGATCCAGAATAAGGCCCTTCACATTATCTTCGCCCAGCCTCTTCAGGTTCTCCTCTACCTCGCGGCTCGTGTTCTCATTGAAGCTGTCGATGGCAAGGTAGGCGATGCCGGGCTTCAGCCAGAAGGCATCCGGGACGCTCTTGCGCTCAATCTCGTCTCGAATGATGTTGAATTTGAGAGGCTGATCATGCCCCTCGCGGCCCACGACCACCTGCACCTGCGTCCCGCGGGGTCCCTTCAGAAGATCGGCCACCTCCGTGGTGGTCAGACCGTCCGTACGCTTGTCGTTTACCTCGAGGATGGTATCGCCGGGTCGAATGCCCGCCTTATAAGCTGGCGATCCGGGGAAAGGAGCGATGACAATCGTCTTCCCGTCCCGCTCGGACACGGTCATGCCGACCCCATAGTAGTGGCCGCGCTGCTCTTCGCGTAACACGCGGAAGTCCCGGGGATCAAAAAAGCTGGAGTGCGGGTCAAGGGTCCGCAGCATGCCTGGGATCGCGCCCTTGTAGACTGCCTTGTCGGGGTTGACTTTGTCTGCGAAGTTGTTTTCCACCAGCTCGTAGACCGAGGTGAACATTCGAATGTTCGCGCTCAGGTCATCCTGATTGCCGGCGGCTGCCGCCACCCCCACGACTCCTGGCCCGTAGATCCCTCCCAGCACAGCGAACGCGCCAACAACGGCGGGAACAAAGAGGGTAGAGCGCCAGCTCATGGCCATACGTAACCTCCCCAGGATGCCATTTCAGTATACCAGGAACCGGGAATCAGTTGAGACACCAGCTCCTTATCCATTGGACGCACCCAGCGAACGTAAGGGTGCGGGAGTTTTTCAGAGGGCTCTGGACTTCCGGCCGGCGGCGGCGCCTTCGGCCTTGGCCGGCTTTCTCGCAGGGACAGAACTCTGCAGGCGGCGCACCTGGTCGCTCACACACACGAGAAACATGGGCTGCCTGGCGTTCTTCAAAATATCAATGATCCGAGTATGCCGGTCTTCCAGATAGATTGTTCTGCCGTCTGTCAAAAGGTGGAGGTCCGATTCGCTCTGCAGGACTTCGCTCAGGCGGCGGCCAACTTCACGCTGCAGGAACCGCAGAACCCGGCGAATTTTCTGCAACGAAAACCCCTTGCGCCGCAGCTCGGCAATCACGGTGATCTCGATCACTTCTTCGGGCAGGTAGACCCGCTTATGGCCTTCGTGTCTCGGCGAGACAACTTTCCGCTCATCCCACCACTGCAACTGTCGAAGGCTAACTCCTGCCAGGCGGGAGACTTCGCTGCTGGTATAAGTACGTTCAGTCGCTTCAGTTTCAGGTCGGTTCTTTTTTGTTTTGAACATGCGCAGCCGCTTCCGTTCTCGGCAGATACTCGCCTTTCAGAATTGTACTTGAGGCCGGAGGGCTGTCAATAAAAATATTCCCGATTTCGCCCGGGACCGGTAAGGAAGGGTGTTTTTCTTTCCGTTTCAATCACTTACTGAGATCCTACCCGCCGCCGACAAAATGAACAATTTCGATGGATGCGCCGTCCTCGAGCGCCGTCGTCTCCCAGTCGGGCTGGCGCACGATCCGGCCGTTCATTTCCACGGCAACTCGCGACGGGTCAAGTTCGAGAGAATACAGGAGATCCAGCAAAGACTGACCCTTCGCCGCCGTGCGCTTGCCGCCGTTCACAACAATTTCGATCGTTCCTGTTTTATCTTGTTGCATTCCAAGGACTCTGGGCAGTGGTGCGGTTTGACACCCTCTTACGCCCCTCATTATATTGGAACTTAACAACCAGTTCGCCTGCGGACCTCGATGCCAACGACATATACCGATTTGTATTTTCCTGTAGTGCTACAGGTAGTGCTTGCGGCGGTGATCGCAGCCGGGATGATCGGGACGTCCTACATCCTTGGCAAGAGAGTGAGAAACGCCGCAAAAGACACGCCGTATGAATGCGGCATTAAGCCGACCGGGAGCGCCAGGGAACGTTTCAGCGTCAAGTTCTATCTCGTCGCGATGCTGTTCATCGTGTTCGACATGGAAGCGATCTTTCTCTATCCCTGGACTGTCGTATACCGCGAGCTACGGTTGTTCGCCTTCGTGGAAATGCTGCTGTTCATAGCATTCGTCCTCGGAGGCTTTTTCTATATATGGAAAAGGGGCGTACTGAACTGGGCACAAGACACAAGCGAACCGGAAGTGGAACACGTCGATGCCGCCGATCCTTTCGTGAAGCCCGAAGTGGCCGCCCAACAGTAAGGAATCAATGCTCTCCGAACAATTGAAGGATTCCGCGACCGCATCGGCGATCGCCGCATGGGACGCCTCCGTGATCGAGGAGGCAAAGTTCGAGCTCGGCGAAACGACTTTGGTCGTCGCTGCGGAGAAGATCGTCGCACTGTGCCGTTTCCTCAAAGAGGACCAGAAGTTCATCCGGCTGAGCGGGGTGACAGCGGTGGACTGGTATCCGATGGAGCCCCGGTTTGAAGTCGTCTA